>CAITEF010000028.1 GCA_903891315.1 uncultured Rhodospirillales bacterium
CCGCCGCGAACAATTCCGGCGTGCCGCGTTCGGTGATGCGCGGTGGTGCATGGGATGGGGTGGACGTGATCTCCAAATCCGGCGCATTCGGAGCGCCCAATCTGCTGCGCGACTTGCTCGCCAGTGCTGACATCGCATTCGAAAGGATCGGCTGATGACCAAGCGACACCTCGCGATCACCATGGGCGACCCGGCTGGGATCGGACCGGAGATCATTGCCAAGGCCTGCAAAAAACTCAGCCCGCGCATCGCCGCAGGCGATCTCGCCGTGGTGGTGATCGGCAGTGTCAGCGCGATGCAACGCGCCGCCGCCCAATTCACCCCGGAATTGGATTTCGCGGTGGTCGAAGAAGGCGGTTCCAACTGGCCGGGCCTGTGCGTGATGCAAGCCGGTGACGCCGATGCGCCGATCGCACTCGGAGAAGTCCAGGCCGATGGTGGACGTTTCGCCTATCTCGCCGTCGAACGCGGCGTGCGCCTCGCTCTGGCGGGCAAGATTGGCGGCATTGTCACCGCACCGCTCAACAAAGAAGCGCTGAACCTCGCAGGCTACCATTACCCAGGCCACACCGAGATGTTGGCCGAACTGACCGGAGTGCGCGGCTCTGTGATGCTGCTCGCCCACGGCAATATGCGCGTCAGCCACGTCACCACCCATATTGCGCTGCAGGACGTGCCGAAACGCCTCACCCCCGAGCGACTGCGTCGTGTGCTGGATCTGACGCATGAGGCGGTGAGCAATCTTGGCCTTGGGCGCTGCAAGATCGCTGTTGCAGCCCTGAACCCACACGCGGGCGAAGGCGGGTTGTTCGGGCGCGAGGATATCGAAATCTCCACCCCCTCCATTGCGCAGGCGGTGGCGGACGGGATGGATGTGGTCGGCCCAATCCCCGGCGACACCATCTTCGTCAAGCTGCGCGCCGGGCAATATGACGCGGTTGTCGCGATGTATCACGATCAGGGCCACATCCCGGTCAAGCTGCTCGGCTTTGAGATCGATCCAGCGACCGGCAAGTGGATGGATCTTTCGGGGGTGAACATCACCCTTGGTCTGCCGATCATCCGCACGTCGGTTGATCACGGCACCGCGTTCGACATCGCGGGCAAGGGGATCGCCAACGAGCGCAGCATGATCGAGGCCATCGAATACGCTGAATTGCTCGCAAGCGGTCGGGCAACCCAGGCGCAGAAGGAACACGCGGCATGAGTCTCGCCACCCCAATCGAAATCCTGCGCCCGGAGCGGTTGCTGTTTGGCAGCGGACTGGTCGGCGAAGTCGGCATCTACGCGCGCGCGCAGGGCTTCACCCGTATCCTGGTGGTCGCCGACGCCTTCAATGCTGGTCGCGTGGCGCTGCTCGAGCTGCCTGGAACACCGACGGTGTTCGGCACGGTAAAGCCGGAGCCGGATATCCCCAATCTGGAAGCGTTGTTGGCTCTGGCCAAGCAGACTCAGCCCGAATTGGTGATCGGCTTTGGTGGCGGCTCGGCGATGGATCTCGCCAAACTCGCCGCTGTGCTGCCTGGCTCCGGCCAGACGATCCACGACGTGGTCGGACCGGAGAAGGTGCTGCGCCGGTCCGCGAAACTGGTGCAGGTGCCGACCACGTCGGGCACTGGCTCCGAGGCGGGCACGCGGTCACTCGTCACTGATCCGGCCACCGAGAACAAACTCGCCGTGCAGTCGCGTTTCATGCTGGCCGATCTGGCGGTGATCGACCCCGATCTGACCATGACTGTCCCGCCCGCGGTGACGGCGGCGACCGGCGTGGATGCGATGGCGCATTGTGCGGAGGCGTTTACCTCGAAGAAATCGCATCCGATGATCGATCTCTACGCGCTGGAAGGAATCCGCCTCGTCGGTCGTTTCCTGCCGCGTGCGGTGCGCGATGGCTCGGACAGCGAGGCGCGTGCCGGATTGGCGTTGGCCTCGCTCTATGGCGGCTATTGCCTTGGCCCGGTGAACACGACAGCGGGGCATGCGGTGGCCTATCCGCTGGGCACACGACATCACATCCCGCATGGCCATGCCTGCGCGCTGATATTC
This sequence comes from uncultured Rhodospirillales bacterium, assembly GCA_903891315.1. Taxonomy (GTDB): domain Bacteria; phylum Pseudomonadota; class Alphaproteobacteria; order Acetobacterales; family Acetobacteraceae; genus CAIQQQ01. Next base: position 2,047 of record CAITEF010000028.1, read on the forward strand.
CCGCATGTGTTGGCCTTCAATGCGCCGGTGGCTGTCGAGAAGACCGGTCTGATCCTGGATGCGCTGGGCCTGTCGGCATCCGGCGACATTCTCGCGCAATCGCATCGTTTCTGCGCCGATCTGGGCATCGAGATGCGGCTTGGCGCGTTGGGCGTTCCTGAGAGCGATTTCACCCGCATGGCCGCTGAGGCGCACGCCATCCGCCGTCTGCTCGACAACAATCCGCGCGACATCAGCCAGGACGAGATTCTGGCGATGTATCGTGCCGCCGCCTGATCGAAAGCCCCATCATGACCCATCCCGTTGGCGTCTTCTCCGCTGCCTTGACGCCGCTCAACGCCGATCTTTCGCCGGATCACGCGAGCTTCCTCACCCATTGCCGCTATCTGCTGGACGAAGGCTGCACCGGCATTGCGATGCTCGGCACGACGGGCGAGGCGAATTCCTTCTCGGCAAAGGAGCGGATGGCGCTGCTCGATGCTGTCGTCTCGGGTGGGATTGCGCCGGACAGGCTGCTGCCGGGCACTGGTGTCGCGGCGTTTACCGAGACGGTGGAACTGACCAAGCACGCGCTCTCGGTGGGGGTCACAACGGTCGTGATGCTGCCGCCGTTTTACTACAAGGATGTCTCGGATGACGGCGTGTTCGCCGCCTATAGCGAGGTGATCCAGCGCATCGGCGATTCACGGCTGCGGGTGGTCCTCTACCACATCCCGCAATTCTCAGCCGTCCCGCTCGGCCATGATCTGATCGCCCGCCTGATCGCCGCCTATCCGAACACCGTCACCGGCATCAAGGATTCGGCGGGCAAGATCGACAACATGACGGCGATGGTCGGGCGTTTCCCTGGATTTTCGGTGCTCGCCGGGGCTGATCCATTGCTTCTGCCGCTGCTGCGTGCGGGCGGGGCCGGGTGCATCACAGCGACGTCGAACCTTGTGGCGCGTGACCTCGCCTTCATCGCGGCCAATTTCAACAACGACGCCCTCGCGGCGGAGGTGAATGCGGCGCAGGACCGCGTTGTTGCCACGCGCAACCGTGCATCACAATTCGCCCAGATCGCCTCATTGAAGGCGATGACTGCGACACGAACCGGCCAATCCGGCTGGTTGCGCATGCGGCCACCTTTGCTGCCACTGTCGCCTGCTGAACTTGCCCAATTGTAATCGGACAACCGAAAGCTGACAGACGGCTTGCTCACCCAACATGGCGTTCAGATTATTTTGGGTTGCTGATTTTCCTAGCAGGCTGCTGAAAATCGTAGCGGATCTGCCTTTGTCGTGATTCCCTGTCCCTGATTGATGCGAGGTGAGCATGCGGGGCAGTGATGCGGTGTCTGGGCG
>CAITEF010000029.1 GCA_903891315.1 uncultured Rhodospirillales bacterium
ATCGAATTTCTGGTTCAGTCGACACTAGGTTGCTGATTTTCCTAGTGTCCACGTCATTCTGAAATCCGACGGATTTCAGAAGCGGGACACTAGAAGATTATTGTCTGGCGTTGACAGCACACTTCATGCCGTCAATTCGTCACCCTGACGCTTCGCTCAAGGTGACAAGAGGGTGGGGGCAGAAGGTCACTCAATTTCAGCCAATTGCACCCTACCGACCCAACAAATTCAAAGGGCCAGGCAACGCTGCCTGGCCCTTTTACGGTTCCGTCTCACCGCCAGTCGGGGGGTGAGGACGAAGAGACGATCACCGCATCCGGTTCAGCGGGTCATCGGTGCGCTGGTGGCCCATTCGTGCGAGTGGACCAAGCCCTCGTCATGCGAATGATCGTCTTGGCGGATGCCGGAATGCACGATCAAGGTGGTCACTGCATGATCGTCATGCAGAATGTCGCCTTCATTGTGGGCATGCACGACGGTGCGGGCGTTCATGCCGTCTGGGCTGTGGCAGGTGATGGGTGAGATGCGCATCTGGGTCACTCCTGGGTCAAGCGGATGAGTGAAGATTTCACATTGCGTGGGCAAAAAATAGCGATAAGTTGCGTGAAGATGCGCAAACGGGTCATAAAATTCACCGAATGCGCTGTAAAATTGTAAAGGCTTTACGAATTGTCGCGTCCGCTGATTGGTCGAACTGTCCGCCGTATCCGCACCGAGCGGGGGCTTTCCCAGCAGGCTCTGGCGGTGAAGCTTGGGATTTCTGCCTCCTATCTCAATCTGATCGAGCATGATCAGCGAGGTGTCACCGCCTCGCTGCTGATCAAGCTGTCCGAGACGCTGGCGGTGGATCTGGCGACCTTGTCCGGCAGTGTCGAGCGGCAGAACGAGACGCAATTGCGCGAAGTGTTCGCCGATCCGCTGCTTGCGGCCGATCCGGTGCCGGAAGCCGAGATCGAGGCCATCGCCGCGGGCTCTCCCACCGCCGCGCGCGCGATCCTGGCGCTGTATCGCGCGCTGCGGGTGGCGCGCGACGATTCGGGCGGCATCGCGCTGCCATCGGGTCGTCGCATCCTGTTGCCGACCGAGGAGGTGCGCGACTTCTTCAACGAGCACGCCAATTATTTCCCGGTGCTGGAGGCGGCTGCCGAGCAACTCACGGCCGAGTTGGGTGTCACGCCGTCGGAGACCAATCACGCCATCGCCGAGCGGCTGCGTCGCCAGCACGGGCTTTCGATTGTTGTCGGCCCGCTGCCGGGCGCGCTGCGGCGGTTCGATCCGGAAACGCGGCGGTTGTCGATCTCGGAGTTGGTACCGCGCGAGAGCCGGGGGTTCCATCTGGCGTTTCAGCTCGCTCTGCTGGAGAGCCGGGAGGCGGTGGACGAGATGATCGGCGTGGCGACACCGTCCTCGCCCGAAGCCGAGGCGCTGCTGCGCGTGGCGTTTCTGAACTACATCGCGGGCGCGGTGCTGATGCCGTATATCCCGTTCCACACCGCCGCCGCCGCTTTGCGGCACGATATGGACGCGCTGGCGGCACGGTTCGGTGTGAGTTTCGAGCAGGCCTGCAATCGTTTGTGTTCGTTGCAGCGCTCCGGCGTGCGTGGCGTGCCGTTCTTCTTCTTGCGCGTGGACCCGGCGGGCAATGTCTCCAAGCGGTTTTCGGCGGCCGGATTTCCGTTCGCCCGCTTCGGCGGCACCTGTCCGCGCTGGGTGGCGCATGCAGCCCTTTCGACTCCGGGCGTGATGCGGATTCAGGTGGCGCAATTGCCAGATGCGGCGACGTTCCTCTGCTTCGCCCGTGCTGTTGAAGGCCCCGCTGCCCGTTGGGGCGAGCCCGGCCCCGTGCATGTGCTGGCGATGGGATGCGACATCGCGCATGCCGATCAACTGATCTACGCCGATTCGCTTGATCTTGAACGCGCCGTGGTGGGCATCGGATTGTCCTGCCGTCTGTGCGACCGTCCGGATTGCCGCTCGCGCGCCTTCCCGCCGTTGGAGCACCGTTTGGCGCTCGATCCGCTGACCACCGGGCTCAGCCCCTATCAGTTCGAGGCCAAGAAGTGATAGACTCACGTCATGAGCCAGTCCCGAGTCTGCAGTTTGTGCGGAACGGCGTGTGAGCCGCGATTCCGCGCACCACCGCCTGAAATCTCTCCCGATCTCGACCTTCGCCCCGGCGAGCCGACACGTTCGACGATGGATCGCTGGATGCAAATCTGCTCCGGCTGCGGTGCCGTAGCCCCCGATTTGTCGATCCTGCCACATGAGGCGATCGAGGTGGTGGAGAGCGAGGCCTATCTCGATCTGTTCCCGCGCCCGGCTTCGGCGGCGCCGTTTTTGAAATACGCGATGATCTGCCGCCCCGGCGACCGTGCCGGAGCCTATCTGCAGGCGGCTTGGGCCGCCGATGACGAGAATGACGACGAGGCGGCGCGCCACTATCGGCGCGAGGCGGCGGCGAATTGGGGTGAGCCAGACGGGATCGAGTCGGCGCTGCGGCTGATCGACGTGTTGCGTCGCGCCGGGATGCTGGAGACAGCCGAGGAATGCGCGGGCGTGATCGCGGGCGATCCGATGGACGAACGCTCCGAGGCGATTCTGCGCTACCAGCGTGCCCGGATCGCCGAGGGAGATACCGGACGGCATATGATGAGCAGCGCAATCCGCCCGCCAGCGCGGATGCCGCATGTGGCGCATGGCAAGAAGGTTTATGGTCCGCCTACCGAGAAGCCGGGCCTGTTGTCGCGTCTGTTTGGACGAAAATAGAACCGACGCTTGACCGGCGCGGGCCGGGGAGGGACGTTCGCTGCATGATCGACCCTTCCGCCCTGCACAAAAGCCTGCTCACCATCGACACCCATATCGATATTCCCTGGCCCGATGGGCCGGCGTTTGTCGATGACACGCGGCGTTGCGTTGATCTGCCGAAGATGCGGCGCGGCCATTTGGTGGCCGGGTGTTTCGCCGCCTATGTGCCGCAGGGACCGCGCACCGAGGCAGCGCAACTGGCCGCCTTCGAGCGCGCCTGCGCGATGCTGGACCGGATCACCACGATGGGCGGCAAGGACGTCGTGGTTTGCCGCAGCGCTGACGAGGTGGAGGCGGCGCACCGGGCCGGGCGGCATGTGATCATCCCCTGTGTTGAGAATGGCCATTCGATTGGAACCGATCTTGCCAGACTCTCGGTGTTTGCCGCCAAGGGGGCGCGCTACATGACGCTCACGCATAACGGGCATAACGCGCTCGCTGACAGCTCCAACCCGCGTGTCGATCTGGCGGATGGGGCGAGCCTGCATGGCGGGCTGTCTGAGTTTGGTCGGGCGGCGATTGCTGAGATGAACCGGCTCGGCATGGTGATCGAC
>CAITEF010000030.1 GCA_903891315.1 uncultured Rhodospirillales bacterium
CTCGATCACATTGAACCTCTTCGGTTCAATGTGATCGGGCGTTGCTCTAGCAGGTTGCTGAAAAACTCATTCGGTCGGCTCGGCGGCCCTTTTTCGCGCAAGATTCGTTCAAGGCTTCCCGCGATGAACACACATCGTGTCTTCGCCTTGGCCTTTCTTGTACCAAAAATGTCTCGCCGATCCTCCGCGAAGAGTTTTCAGCAGCCTGCTAGCCGCGGCGGCGGCGGATGGCACCGAGGCCCGCGATGCCGATGCCGAGCAGAGCGAGTGAGGCGGGTTCGGGGATTGTGTCGACTCCGACACTGGTTCCGGCATTCATCAGCGCCTCGCCAGAGTTTTGGCCTACACTCGGAGTGTCAACGCCGTTGTAGGACGAAGTTCCGTTGACAGCTGAGGTCGAGATGATCAGCGCGGCATTGGTGCCCAAGCCCTCAATCTCCAGGTACATCGTCAGGCCCTGCTCCGTCGCCAGTGTCGCGGTAGCGGAAGATTTGATTCGAAATATATTTACCGGATCATTCGGGTTGCCGTTCACCCAGCCGTTTCCGACATTAGCCGGCGGTTGGGTGCTGGATGTCGTGTCCGTCTGACCGGGAACGTTCCAGATGAAGGAATAGCCCGGGAGAGACGCATCGCCGCCGGTTGTCAAGTCAACAGATGATAGGGTTGTGTTGTTGCCTTTGTTGCTTGGGTCATACAAGTAAGTCAGGTATCCGTTCAGCGTGTCGCCGGCTGAAAACTCGGCACCAGTGATGGTCAGCGTCGACTTGATAAAATCGGCCTTTGCCGTCCCGGAACCACCGACAGCAATAAGACCAACGATTGCGGCGGCCTTCATAGCCACGCCGAGTGAGTGAAGATTAAGCGGCATGCGATAAGTCCTTATGTCTGGTTCGTGACGACATCGTACGGTCTTTTCCCGGCGGGGCATCTGAAGCGCTCCGTCTCTCAATCCCGATTCCTGAGTCTCGGGTGAGTTGAAACAAGCTTGATGTCAGCCGTCATCTCAACTCGACATCTGGTTAACCGTTTGGACAGGAATATCGCAGGTTAAAAGATTTGGAATATTCCAATTATCGCGATGCCGAGAAGAGATGCGGTCGAAATAAGAAGATTAAATGACAGTTGAGGCGTATTGATTTGGAGTCCAATCGTGACCAACTCCAATCGTAATCGCAACGGGAGTGCCGCAATCCAGCGCAGCCGCTGGCTGCATCGCGATGGATTGCCGCACTTCGCTTACAATGACGAGGTGATCGCCGTTCAGCCCTCGCTTGAGGCCTGACACCGCCAATTCGCAGAGTCGTTGATCTCGCCGGTGCCGTTGTAATGGGCCTGCTGCGGATAGGGGCAGAGCGGCAAGTGATGCTGGACCTTGGCGTCCGGCTTGGTGCTCGCCTGAATCGAAGCGGGCGCTTGGCCATGCTCCACCCAGGCCTCCATCGCCGAGAGCGTGTCGAACTGGTCCGGGGCCGCGCCGCCGCTGCAATGATGCATGCCGGGGATCAGGAACAGACGCACGTTCTGCTGCGTTTTCTCGAACCCGGCCTGCTGTTCGGCCAAGTCGCGATAGAACGCGATGGATTGCGAGGCCGGGATCGAGGGATCGCTGGCACCGTGATACAGGATCATCTTGCGGCCCTGTGCCAAGAAGTTCTTCAGCTTCGACGGATCGCGCGCATTCCCCTCGGCATAGGTCTTGTCCATCAATGCGAGCATCTTGTCGCTGACAGTGTTGGTGAATGGATCGATGTCGAGGCTGCCGACATTGGCGTTCGGGCCCAAGGCGAGCCAGCCGGTGATCATCTCCTGCACCAGATCCCAGGCATGCGGCGCCTGTTTCGGATCGGCTTTCCAAGGGGAGGTTAGATCCGACAGATCGGGCGGCGCCATGCCGGTGACGGTATAGTCAACGCCCTGCGAGCCCTGCAGATCGGTGATCGCCCACGGGCCGAAGATCACATGCCCGTTTCTGTCCCGGAACGGTGAGGTGTAGCTTTTGAGCACGCGCATCTGATCCGGGTTGAGACAGGCCTCGGTCTCACCGGGTTTGCAGAGCACGTCCTGGGCATGGATCGGGCAGGCGCTCGGGTTCTGCACCAGCCCGTCCTTCGCCCCATCGATGGCGTCGCATTGCGCGGTCACCCGCTTGTCGATGGCGGCGAGCGTTGAGGGGGGAATAAAGGCGGCGGGCGACGATAGGGCGGCGCGTTGCACCACCGCGCGGGCGGTGTAGGTGTGGAAGCTCATCATCGGATCGCCCGCGATCACGCCGTCGAAATCCTCCGGATAGCGCTCGGCCTCCATCATCGCCATGCGGCCACCGGTGGAGCATCCGTCGAAATAGGCGTGCTCGATCTTGGCGGCGTAATAGCCCTGGGCGAAGGCTTTGCCAGCGAGGGTGACGCTGTGCGCGGCGCGGTGGAAGAAATCGATCCGCTTGGGCATGTCCGGCGTGCCGTCTGGCCGCAGGGTCCATTTCGCCGTCACACCGTCGCCAAGATGGCCGGTGTCGGTGATGATCGTCATATAGCCCTTGGACAGCGCCGAGGCGCGGTCGGTGGCGTTGGCCGAGGGGTTGAGATTGCCGGCATTGCCGCCAACGCCGAGGAAGAGGAAGCGCTGCTGCCAGGCATCGGGCAATTGCATGGCAAACCGCGCAAGACCGTCCGCCACATTCGCCCCCTTGGTGACGATGGTGCCTTGCACGTCGCAATGACTGGGCGTTTTGTCGGTGGAGGGGATCGTCTTGGCGTCGGTGACGGTGAGGTCAGGCACGTGAAGGGCGTTCAAGGCCTCGACGCTACAGGCGGGCAGGGCCTGTGCGGATGAGTTGGTGGCGACAATTCCTGCGGCTGCCAAGATGACAGCAATCCCGATGCGCATGGTAGTTCCCCCGCTTGTTTTATTTGGCGAGAGGCTGGCACAGAGGGATTTGCGTGTATAGGCGGGGGCAGGCTGGTAAGGCTGGGTATGCTGAGGCGTTGAGGACGAAATGCTAGTCCTCAGTGATACTTCCGCCACCACCACGCCACGCCGCATGCCAGTGCGGCCACGCAAATTGGAGCGAACAGATCGTAATAATCGTAAGCGCTCACGGTTTGAGGCCTTTCAGGACCGATTATGCTCCGAAGTGTAATGCCACACTGGCGGAAAACCAAGCAATCCCGATCAGGATCACCTGTTAGCCGCCCGCCGAATGGCTGAAACCATAGAGGTGGCTGACTGTGGGGGCGACCAATGCAGTCACGAAGGTGGCAACCGCGACCTTGTTCAGCGCGGTTGCAAGCAGTTTGGTTTGTTCATTCGCGGTCAAGCTCATTGTGTCCACCGTGGCTCGTCAGGACCATGACCCGGAGTTGGTATTCCAGCGGTAATCCCTGTCTGGTCTCGTCATTGATTCTGCATCAACTTTGAATCGGATCACCGTCTGGCAGGCGCGACACCGATCCCAAATTTTGCCCCAATCGCAGTGCACAAAATGCGATAACCCCGACATCGATCCCGCACGATGCTCAAGCCGAGGCCCCTTGCATGCCCCCAGCCGATCTGACGCGCTACCAGCACCGCACCATCGCCTTCCTTTGGCGCTATGTGATGAAGCACAAGCTCGGCCATGCGGTGATTTTCGCCTCCGTCGTTCTGGCGGTTTTTGCCGCCGTCTCGACGCAGTATGGCCTGAAGACGCTGATCGATCAGGTCGCCAAGGGGGTGGATGGCGGTGGCCATGTCTGGCCCGCTTTTGTGCTGCTGTGCGCGCTGATCACGGCGGACAATCTGATGTGGCGCGTCGGCTGCACGGTGGCGGCCTACACCTTTGTGCGGGTGACGGGCGATGTGCGGCGCGATCTGTTTGCCCATCTCTCCGGCCACTCGCCCGCCTATTACGCCGAGCGTCTGCCCGGCACGCTGGCGGGGCGCATCACTGCGACCGCGCAATCGATCTATCAAACCGAGAACGTGCTGGTCTGGAATGTGCTGCCGCCGATTTTGGCGGTCACCATGGCGATTGGCTATATCGTGGCGGTCAATCCGTTGATGGCGATCTCGATGGCGGCGGTGTCGGCTGCGATGGCCGGGATTGTGTTCATGCTCGCCCGTGGCGGCACGCCGCGCCATTCGGCCTATGCCGATCAGGCGGCGCGGGTGGATGGCGAATTGGTGGACGTGATCGGCAACATGGCCGTGGTGCGCGCGTTCGGTGCCACGTTCCGGGAGCAGGAACGCTTCTCCGGCCATATGAACAACGAAATGGCAGCACGTCGCCGCTCGCTGCTCTACATGGAACGGCTGCGCCTGATCCATGCGCTGATGACCGCCGTGGTCACTGCCGGCGTGCTCGCTTGGGGGCTGCGGCTGTGGGAGCAGGGCCAGGCCTCGGTGGGTGACGTCTCGCTGATCTGCTCGCTGGGCTTCACCATTCTGCACGGCACCCGCGATCTGGCAGTGAGCCTTGTCGACCTCACCCAGAATGTCGCCCGGATGTCCGAGGCACTGCGCGCGCTGCTGGTGCCGCATGATCTGCCGGATGCGCCGAATGCGGGGACGCTTGTGGCCAAAGCGGGTGAGGTGGAGTTCCGTCAAGTCACGTTTGCCTATCCGGGGCGTGATGCGGTGCTCGACAATTTCAGCCTGCGCATCGAACCCGGCCAGCGGGTCGGGCTGGTTGGCGCGTCGGGCGCTGGCAAATCCACGGTGGTCTCACTGTTGCAGCGCTTCCACGATTTGCAGCAAGGAGCGATCCTGATCGACGGCCAGAACATCGCCGAGATGACGCAGCTTAGCCTGCGCAATGCGATGGCCATCGTGCCGCAGGATATTTCGCTGTTCCACCGTTCGGTGCTGGAGAATATCCGCTACGCCCGCCCGGAAGCCTCCACCGAGGACGTGATGAAGGCCGCCGAGATTGCCCGTTGCACCGATTTCATCGAGGCGCTGCCGGAGGGCTATGACACGATGGTTGGTGACCGCGGGGCAAAACTTTCCGGCGGTCAGCGCCAGCGTTTGGCGATTGCGCGGGCGCTGCTGAAGAACGCGCCGATCCTGCTGCTCGATGAGGCGACGTCGGCACTCGACAGCGAGAGCGAGGCGGCGATCCAGCATGCGCTCGACAATCTGATGGAAGGCCGCACCGTGATCGCCGTCGCCCACCGTCTCTCCACGCTGCGCAATTTCGACCGCATCGTGGTGATGGAGAACGGAAGGGTGATCGATGACGGCTCGCCCGATGTGCTGAGCCATCGGGCGGGGCCGTATCGCGAGTTGCTGAAGAATCAGGCGATGGAGTTGGAGGCGGAGCGGGTGCCTTAACGGTTGCCATCATCGTCATTGCGAGGCGGCACGACGAAGCAACCCAGGAATCATTTGGCGACGCTCCAGGGTTGCTTCGTCGCAAGCGCTGCTCGCAATGACGAGTCTATTTCTGCGCTGCTACCTGAGCAACCGCCAACCCCGCCACCATCACCACCAATCCGCCGAGCCGCAACAGTCTCACCGGCCGTTCCACAGCGCCGAACCATCCAAAATGGTCGATCCCGGCTGAGATCAGGATCTGCGCCACCATCGCGAACAGGATGAAATTGCCCACGCCGAAGCGCGGCGCCAGGAAGGTGGCGCTGACGACGTAAAAGCCAACAAACAGCCCACCCGCCAGATTGATCTTCGGCATCTCTGCCATCGCTGAAACCGACGGCACCCGACCGGTCAGCGAAAATCCCAGCACCCAGACGAAGATCACGCCGACGACGAACAGCACCATCGGCGCGTGCAGCGGCTCACCGAGGGCGCGGCCAAGGCGGGCGTTGAGCACCGCCATCACCGGAATTCCAGCACCGGCGGCGAGCGACCACAGCGCCAATCGCCAGTCGAACATCAGAGTTACCCCCGCAAAAATGGCAGCGTCGCCGCCAGGAACCGCGCCGGGTCCTGCAATTGCGGTACATGGGCGAGGCCGTCGAGGATTGTGAGCGATGCGTTGGGCAGCAACTGGGCAACTTCCTCGCTCATCGCAGGAGGAGTCGCCTCGTCCTGACTGCCGACGACGACCAACACCGGCATCGCGGCGCGGGCGAGATCGGGGCGCAGATCCATCGCGGCCAGCTCGCCACAGGCGGCGACCACCGTGTCCAGCTTCGATTCCAGGAAGCACGCGCGGCGGGCTGCGACGAGGTCTGGGTTGGCGGCGTGGAAATCCGGCGCGAACAGGCGGCGCATCGCCACCTCGGCAATGCCTTCGAGCCCTTTCGCGGTGGCACCTGCCGCCATGCCACGGAAGGCCGCGCGACCTGGTTCGGAGAAGCAGGCGCCGGCATCGGCGAGCACGAGGCGGCTGATCAATTCGGGGTGACGCAGCGTCATCTGCAGCGCAACAAACCCGCCATAGCCGTTGCCGAGCAGGCGCACAGGCTGGCCGATCTCACGCACGAACTCGGCCATCCGGTCAGCGGTGGCGGCGAGGCCGCCTGCAACCTGGGCGGAGAGGCCGAAGCCCGGCAGTTCGGGGACCAGAACACGGAAATGTTTGGCAAGTTCAGCGGTCACGCTGTCGAACGAGCTGCGGTCGGCGAGAAGCGAGTGGAACAGCACCAGCGGCGCACCCGTCCCATATTCGCGTACATTGACAGTGCCATTGGCGAACATCGTGTCGGTCATCATCCACCCCATTTCTTGTCGTGTTTATCGTTCGATCCATATGCTCATAGGCGGGCGATGCTTGACGGTAAAGCCGGGTCAGCTAAGAGATCGTCTGATAAATTCCGGCGCAGTCACGACGGAGACGGGGGGAAGCCAAATGGTCGCCAGCACCACTTTGCCGCAGGCCGAGCAGGATCGCATTCGTCGGGTGACGGGCCTTGGGCTCTATACCGCCGATGAACGTCGCAGCGACGTCGCGCAGGCCGCCTTTGTCCGCTCGCCGCACGCACATGCACGGATCGTGAGCCTTGATGCCAGCGAGGCGCAATCGATGCCGGGCGTGCTCGGCGTTTTCACCGCCGCTGATTGCGAAGCGGCCGGTTTTCGCAATTTCCCGGTGATCGACCGCGTTGGCAAAGGTCTGGTGATCCCGCATCGCCCGATGCTGGCCGGTGACGTGGTGCGCTTTGTTGGTGAAACCGTCGCCATGGTGGTGGCCGAGACGCTGGCGCAGGCGATGGATGCGGCGGAGGCGATTTTCGTCGATTACGAGATGCTGGATGCCACAATCGGCCTGGACGCCGCCGAGCGCGATGGCTCGCCGCTGGTTCATGCTGGCACGGAGAGCAACCTCGCTTTGCGTCATATCGTTGGTGATGCGGCAGAAATTGAGGCGGCTTTTTCCGCTTCGGCGCATGTGGTGGAGACCTCCATCGAGATGCCGCGTTTGGCCCCGGTGACGCTGGAGCCGCGGGCCGCTCTGGGCGAATGGGATGAGGCCGAGGGACGTTATGTGCTGCGTGTGCCGCATCAAGGGGTGATTGAAATTCGCCGTGATTTGGCGGCCGTGTTCGGGCTGCCGCCGGACCGGTTTCACGTGCTCGCCGGTGATGTCGGCGGCGGGTTTGGGCCGCGCAACACGGCCTATCCTGAGTATGTCTGCGTTCTGCTCGCCGCAAAGGCGTTGGGACGGCCGGTGAACTGGAAGGGGAACCGCACCGAATCCTTCCTCACCGACACACATGGACGCGGCGTTCGGGTCGCGGGCCGTTTGGGGCTGGATGCGCAGGGCAAATTCACCGCGCTGTCAATGGATTACGTGGCCGATCTCGGGGCTTACATAACCGTCGTCGCCGCCTTTGCTGCGATCAACAACCCGCTGCAATCGCTGGTGGGCTGCTACGATATTCCGAAGGCGACGGCCGAACTGCGCCTCGTCTTCACCCATGCGGTGCCAACCGGGCCGTATCGCGGGGCAGGGCGGCCAGAGGTGGCGTTGCTGATCGAGCGTCTGGTGGATGTGGCGGTGCGGCAGACCGGGATGGATGCGCTGGAGATTCGCAAGCGCAACGTGATCCAGCCCGAGGCGTTCCCCTACACGATGTCGGGCAGTGGCGCTCGGTATGACAGCGCCAATTTCCCGGCGTTGATCGAGGATGCGCGTCGTCTGTCGGATTGGGACAATTACGCCGCCCGTCAGGCCGAGGCGGCCACGCGCGGCCTGACATTGGCGCGTGGTGTGGCGCTGTTCATTGAGGTTTCGGGCGGCGGCGGGATGCCGGACGAGGCCAATCTGACCCTCAAACGTGACGCGGGGCGCGCGAAGCTGATCATCGAGACGGTGACGGGGGCGACCGGCCAATCACATCCGCGCACGTTTTCGAACATCGCCGTGCCGCGACTGGGGCTCGCCGAGATTGATGCTGAGTTGGTGGCGAGTGATCCGGACACCAAGCTGATGGGGGCGGGCTCCTACGCCTCGCGCTCGACGATCGCCGCAGGCAACGCGGTGGCGCAGGCAGCAGATGCCATCGCCGACCAACTCCGCCGTCGAGCTGCTCTGCGCGCCAATCTGGCACCCGAGGATCTAACATTGCGGGACGGCGCGGTGTTTCGACCCGATGGCACCGAGGTTTGCCCGATTGTTGATCTGCTGGATGAGCCGCTGGCGGCTTTGGGCAAAGTGGCACCTTCCAGCGCGTTCCCGTCCGGCTGCCACGTGGCGGAGATTGAGGTGGATACCGAAACCGGGGTGATCGCGCTGGTGCGTTACATCGCGGTGGATGATGCGGGTGTGACGGTCGATCATCAGGCGATGGAAGCGCAGATCCATGGTGGGATCGCGCAAGGTGTCGGTGAGGTGCTCACCGAGGAAGCGATTATCGACCCCGAGACCGGCCAGATCCTCGCCGCCTCGCTGATGGACTACGCGCTGCCGCGCGCCGATTCGGTGCCGGAGTATGTGCTGGGCGAGCGCAACACGCCCTCTCCGTTCAATCCGCTGGGGGTGAAGGGGGTTGGCGAGGCGGGGACGACCGGGGCGTTGTGTGCGGTGTCATCGGCGGTGTTCGACGCGTTGGATGGGCGGGCGCTGCCGCCGATGCCGTTCACGGCGCAGAGGGTTTGGCAAGCACTTTCAAAGGGCTGACGTTTTTCGTCATTGCTTCGTCGCCGGCGGCTCCTCGCAATGACGGATTGAGGTAGTTGTTCTTCTTTTGTTCTTGACTTTGACCACCGCTCGTGGTTGAAGACGGGCGATGAATCTGACCCAATCACCACCTGAGCCTGACCCGATCACCGCAAGCCTGCGGTCGATCCTGCGCGCGCTGCTGGCGGGGTTGGGGATGTGGCGGCTCGAAGCCGCGCTGGCAGTGGCGATGTACAACCGGATCGGCAGGACCTTCCGGGGGATCGAGCGGATGCTGGTGCGGTTTCGCGCGGGCAAGCTGCGGAAGGGCATCCCGCGCGCCGCTATGTCGCTTCGGACTCAAGCCCGACAGAAACCTGCGATTGTTCTGCCGCGTCGGTTCGGCTGGCTGGTGGTGGCCGGCAAGCATGACGCGGTTTGCTATGGCGGCCAGTTGAAGCATCTTCTGGACGAGCCGGACATGGCGGCCTTGCTGGAGGCTTCACCACAGGCGAAGCGGATTCTGCGCCCCTTGCTGCGGGCATTGGCGGTGGAACTGCCATGGACGGTGACACCGCCGCGCGCGCCCAGGCTGCGCCAACCACGAAAGCCGCGTCCCAAGCCGGAGCCATTTCGGATTCCGCTGCCGCGTGGGGTGATCACCTGGGTGCGGCGGGAAAAGGCTCTGGAAAATGCAAGACGGCGGAGGATGGCGTAGAGAGGCCATTAAAACGTTCCGGGTAATCATCGAACGGGGCTGTGGCGGCGTTTCGATGGGTTGCTTCGTCACCTTCGGTTCCTCGCAATTGTCTCTTGCGAATAGGTTAATCTGACATTGCGTCCCGTGAGGGGGTGCCGTGATCCGGGTGGCCACCCGGATCACGGCGCGGGCAGGTCGGCCGTCTCGCAATAGGAC
>CAITEF010000031.1 GCA_903891315.1 uncultured Rhodospirillales bacterium
CGAGGGAACAGATATTTCGGCACCTCGTAGGCGGTGCAGATCCACTCCCAAACGATCAGGATCAGAACCCCCACCGAGAGCGGTGCCATCAATTTCCCGAACCACGGGCGTTGGGCGAGGGGGACGAATTTCTTGCTCATGCGATCACACTCGCCAAAGACGCATCCGACAACAGCGCCGACATGTCGCGGCACAGGGCCGCAAACCGGTCCGACCTTCGGAAATTCTCGTCACGCGGCATCGGCTCATCCACCCGGAACTCGGCAAAGATCCGTCCCGGATTGGAGGCCATCACCACAATGCGGGTGGACAGAAACACCGCCTCATAGATCGAGTGCGTCACGAACACATTGGTCAGCCCGCGCGCATGGCAAAGATTGACGAGGTCTTCGTCGAGCTTGTTGCGGGTGAATTCGTCCAGCGCGCCGAACGGCTCATCCATCAGCAACAGATCGGGCTCGGTGACCAGCGCGCGCGCAATCGACACACGCATCCGCATGCCGCCCGAAAGCTGGCGCGGATAACGACGCGCGGCCGCAGACAATCCGACATGCTCCAACGCCGTTGCCGCACGCGCCTTTGCCTCCTCCTTGGGCACGCCCGCGAGTTCAAGCGGCAGGCAGACATTCCGGTCCACCTTCGCCCACGGCATCAGCGTCGGGTCTTGGAACACGAAGGCCAAGCGCTTGCCCGGCGATCCCACCTTCTCGAAATCACCCCGCCACCACTGCATCTTGCCGTCGGTCGGCTCGATCAGATTGGCGATCAGCTTGAGCAGCGTCGATTTGCCGCAGCCGGAGGGGCCGATCAGGCTGATGAACTCACCGGGTTGGATGGCGAGATCGACAGGTGCCAAGCCGCGCGTGCCGTTGGCGAACACCTTGTCCACCGAGAGCAGTTCCACCACCGGCATGGCAGCACTCGTCGTTGAGGCTCCGGTGTCGACAGAGGTCTGGTCGAACATGTTGGTCATCCAGGATACTAAACCTACCAGTCCGTCATCATGAGGAGCGAAGCGACGAAGCGATCCAGAAGTCATAGAGCCGAACCTAAGGCTCCTGGATCGCTACGGCGACTGCGTCGCCTCACGATGACGGGTTGGAACTCACAGATACTTCAGCGTGAACGCCTTCTGCCAAGGCACATCCGCCTTCAGCAGCCCGGCTTCCACCAGGAAGTCGCGCGTGCCCTTCCAGCGTGCCTCGGTCATCGAGCCGATCTTCACGCCGTCCTTGTCGAGCACGTGGTTCTTCACCATCCAGGCCACCGAATAGGCGATCTGCCCATCCGGCATCTTCGGATTGTCGATCTTGATCAGCTTGTTGCCCGGTGCCGGGTCCTTCAGATAGCTCACCCAGCCTTCCATTGTGGCCTTCACGAACGCCTTCGCGGCGTCAGGGTTCGCATCGAGCCATTTGTTGGTCGAGACCAGCGTGGTGCCATACGGGGGATAGCCGTAATCACCGAACAAGAAGAAATTCGCCGGCTCCTTTGCCTCGGCTGCCTCATAAGGCTCAGAGGCCGGGTAGCCCTGCATGGCGAGCGTCTTGTCCACCAAGAAGGGCTGCAAGTTGAACGTGTCCACACCGGCCATGTCGTCGGTGTAGCCATACTTCTTCTTCAACCACGGCCAGAACGTCGAATGCGACGAGGTGGCGATCAGAACCTTGTGGCCCTTCAGATCGGCGAGCGACTTGATGTCGGCATGCGTCATGATGCCCTGCAGGTCGAACTGGAAGCAGGCGGCAATCGTCGTCACCGGCAGGCCCTGGGCGATCGAGTTCAGCACCTGGATGTCGTAGCCGACGATGATGTCGGCAGCCCCACCGGTGAGCAGTTGCATCCCGTTGACCTGGGGGCCACCCATTTTGATGGTCACGTCCAGACCGGCCTTCTCATACAGGCCCAGCGCCTTGGCCTGATAGAACCCGCCATGTTCGGCTTCCGCGAACCAGGAGGTCAGGAAGGTGATCTTGGTCAGCCCGGCCGCCTTGGCCGTGCGCGGTGTGGCCGCCAGGGCAGCAGCACCTGCCAGTCCCGACAATGTGTTGCGACGCGTCAGCCCCTGTATCTTCATCGTCACGACGATCTCCATGTTCAAAGTGAAACGGATAGCGACCGCGACCAGCGCGCGGGTGGGTCGGTATTGCCCGATCTCTCACCCACGATTTCCCCAAAAACCCGTCAGCTCCTGATGCGGCTCAGCACCGCAAAATCCTCCTCATCCAACTCCGCCCGCACCCCTGATCGGATCAAGGCCGCGAATTTGTCGTCCGGCACCATGATGGTCAGGCAGTAAAGCCGTCCGGGGCCAGTGTTCGCCAATGCATGTTCCGTGCCCGGTTTGAGCAACAGCGCATCCCCGGCCTTGAGGTCCACCACCGTGTCGCCGCTGCGCGCCCGGCCCTCACCGGACAGCACGAAGAACATCTCCTGCCCAACCTCGTGCTGATTGGGCGGCGTCGCCCCGCCTTTGTCGAAAATCTCCACCGCGGCGATGAAGCCCGCGCCATCGGCCTCGGGGTCGAAGATGATCGCGAGCCGATTGCTGTCATCGGGGCTGATCCGCCACGCCTCGTAGCTGCGCGCGGATTTGGCAATCACGTCGGTCATATGGCCTCCATGGCGGTCAGAAGATCGGCACCCCGCAGCGTGAAACCAAAGCAGGTGCGAACATTGTAGAGTGTTGCCTCCCAGCAAAATCCAGGCGAGGTCGTCGCCGAGCCATCCTCCAGCATGATCGTGTCATAGCCGGCGAAATTGGCGTCCATCAGGGTTGCCAGCACGCATTGATCGGCATTGACGCCGCCAAACAGCACGGTATCGACGCGCAGATTGCGCAAAATCGCGTCAAGTGGCGTGTCCCAGAAGCCGCTCATGCGATACTTATCAATAAAGATATCAGCAGGATCGGTCGCCAGCCCCTCGACAATCGCTGCGCCCCAACTGTCCTTCTCCAGCACTGACGCGGATTTCGCCACGTGCCCGCCAAGCCCGGTCGAGACGCCATCCGGGTTGTAGACATGCAAAAGCGCCGGGCTGAGATTGAGCCGGTCGGGTCGATTTCCCCAATTCACCCAGATCACCGGAACGCCCATTGCCCGCAATTTGGGCAGAAGTGGCGTGAGAGCCTCGGTCGCGCGTGCGGTCGGCGACACATCCACGCCGATGCTCGCCAGCCAACCATCCGGGCTGCAGAAATCATTCTGCATATCGATCACCACGATGGCAGTGCGGGCAAGATCGAGCGTCAAGGTCTGGTTCTGAGCGGCCACCGTCACCGGTTTGGGCGGAATCTCCGGGCGGCGCAGATCGGCCTTTGCGACCGAGACCTGCCACGAATTTGTCCGTGAAGATCCCAATAAAATCATTGTCCCCCCAATGTCTGGCACGCCGGATGCACAAACCTCGCGCAGAAGGCATGCAAACCAGCGGCCAAGATAACAGGGGAAAGTCGTGACCGATTGGCAGCGATTCGCCGCAGAGCTTGGCGCTATCCCAACCATCACCGATCCTGCCTTGGTCCGGCAGAAAAGCCGGGATTTCTATTGGTATTCGCCGATTCTGAAGAAGCAACTCGACCGCAAATTCGCCGATCTCGTCGTCGTACCCCGCACCGAGGAGGACGTGATCGCCGTCGCCGCCAAATGCGCCAAATGGCAGGTGCCGCTGACCATCCGTGGCGGCGGAACCGGCAATTACGGACAAGCCGTGCCGCTCGAAGGCGGCGTTGTGCTCGAAATGACGGCACTGGACCGGATCATCTCGCTGCAAGACGGCCTGCTCACTGCCCAAGTCGGCTGCAAGCTCGCCGACATCGATGCGGCAACCACGTTGGGCGGCTGGGAATTGCGCATGCACCCCTCCACCAAGCGCACAGCCACTCTGGGGGGGTTCATCGCTGGCGGAAGCGCTGGCGTCGGCTCGATCACTTGGGGCGGGCTGCGCGACCCTGGCAACGTGATCTCCGCGCGGGTGATCTCCTGTGAGAAAACCCCCCGGATCATCACCCTCACCGGCGAGGAAGTCGCGGGCGTCAACCACGCCTATGGCACCACCGGCATCATCACCGAACTGACCGTCGCGATGGCACCGGTGCAGCCCTGGATGGATGTGGCCATCGCCTTCGACGATTTCGATGACGCCGCGCGTTTCGGCCAGGAGATCGGCGAGGCATCAGGAATCGCCAAAAAACTGCTCAGCGTGATTGCAGCCCCGCTGCCGCGCTATTTCAGGGGCCTCCATACGCCGGAGGGCAAGCATCTCCTGCTCGGCATCATCTCCGCCGCCTCGCTTGTCCCCCTCCGCGAGAAATTGCGCCGCGCAGGCGGGCAC
Source organism: uncultured Rhodospirillales bacterium (assembly GCA_903891315.1). Taxonomy (GTDB): domain Bacteria; phylum Pseudomonadota; class Alphaproteobacteria; order Acetobacterales; family Acetobacteraceae; genus CAIQQQ01. The sequence goes on from CAITEF010000031.1 coordinate 4,336, forward strand.
GAGTTCCTCTGCGCCCCCTCGGACGATTTGTCGGGCGGCCGCACGCCGCTTTACGAATACACATGGAACCACACCACGCTGCAGATGCTGCGCAACGACAAGAGCGTCACCTATCTGCAATGCCTCTTCCCGGCCGGCCGCAATCTCGAATTGGTGGCCGAAATGCGCGCCAAATTCGGCGACGAATTGTTGATGCATGTTGAATTCCTGCGAATCGGTGGAAGAGTGACCTGCTCCGCTCTGCCGGTGATCCGCTACACCACCGAAGAGCGAATGGCCGAGATCATCGCCATCCATGAGGCAGCGGGGATTTCCATCGCCAACCCGCATGTGGTCACATTGGAGGACGGCGCGGGCCACAAGAAGGTTGGCGACGGCCAACCCGCGCTGAAGGCCAAGCTCGACCCGTATGCGTTGCTGAACCCGGGCAAGATGCGGACCTACCAGCAAGCAAAGGTCGCCTGACATGGCCCGCTATTGGCGCGACATCCCGTGGACCGAATTTCCCAAAATGGACCCGGAGACGACAATCGCCGTCCTGCAAGTCGCCGCTGTCGAACAACACGGCCCGCATCTGCCGGTCGGCGTGGATGACTATATCAACGAAGGCGTGATGGCCGAGGCCAGGCCGCTGATGCCTGACAGCGTGCTGATTCTGCCCGCCTCGCATATCGGCAAATCCAACGAACATCTCTCGTTCCCTGGCACGCTCAGCTTCTCTGCCGAGACGCTGATCCGGATCTGGACCGAGATGGGAGAGGGTGTTGCGCGCGCCGGTCTGCGCAAGTTCGTCATGCTGAACTCCCATGGCGGTCAGCCGCAGATCATGGACATCGTCGCCCGCGATCTGCGGGTGCGGCTGGGCATGTTCGCGGTTGCCGCCAATCTCTCCGGCCTGTCCGCCGTCGGCGGCTTGTGGGGGGAGATCGAGGCGGCGCACGGCATTCACGGCGGGGCGTCGGAGACCTCGCAGATGCTGGCGATCCGGCCTGATCTGGTCCGGATGGATCTCGCCGAAAATTTCGCGCCCGCCACCATCGCGATCTCGCAGGAATATCGCTTTCTGCGCGCAGAGGGAGCGGCGGTGGGATTCGGCTGGATGACGCAGGACTTGCAAGATTCGGGCGCCTGCGGTGACGCATCGTCGGCGGATCTCGAACGCGGCCAACGAATCGTCCGCTCCAAGGCCGAGGGTGTTGCGGCCCTGCTGGACGAGGTGCGGCGGTTTCCGCTCTCGGCGCTGAAACAGCGCATTTAACCGCCAAATCATCGCGGGGTTGGACTGCGCTGAGCTGCCCCGCCCTACACTCTTTCTTCATGTGTCAGGACAGCGTGACACTCCAGATCGCATCTGCTGCGACTTGCGCCACGCCGTAGCGAAAACAACCTTTTCGACACGGAACGTCTTACATGATTGACACACTGAACTGTCATGTTAATCTGACAGTGTCAGGAAGACGGTGATCACCAGCCGAGAACCCAACACCTGCATAAGAACCTGGGGTGGATGCCCTGGGGGTTGTGTCGACGCGTCGCGATTGTCTGCATGCGTGCAGGGTCGTCCGCGTAAGTCTGGTATCTCGCACGTCACTTCTATGGGAGGTCTAGTAATGGACGATCCGAACAAGGTCTGGCCGACCGGCCTGACAATCGCCGAATCTGAAGAGCTGCACAAACACATCATCGATGGCACCCGGGTCTTCGGCCTGATTGCAATCATCGCTCACATCCTGGCGTACATGTACACGCCTTGGCTCCACTAAGGGGGATCAGACATGAACCAGGGCAAACTTTGGACGGTCGTTAACCCGTCCGTTGGCATTCCGCTGCTGCTCGGCGCAGTTGCAGTCACCGCACTGCTCGTGCATGCGTCGATTCTGACCCACACCACGTGGTTCTCGGCCTTCTGGCAGGGCGGAGCCAAGAAGGTGGCAATGATCGAGGCTCCAGCGGCAACGCCGGATGCCAAGCTCGCCACCTTGGCGATGAAGCAGTAACCAGCCTCTACCGCGACGTTTCGGTTTTCCCGTGGGAAATCGGGACGTCGCGGTGGATCCTGGTTTGGGCAATTGCACGTGAGGTCAACTCCGGCAGAGCGGGACGCACTATGAACCGTCTGAGCAGAGGCGTGATGCGTGCCTGGGCCAAAGCCGGTCCACGCTTTCTGCCCTTCGCCGATGCCGCAACACCCGATTTGCCGCTGAGCCGCCTGCTGCGGCTCTCGCTGTTTCAGGTTGCATGCGGGATGGCCCTCGTGCTGCTGATCGGCACACTCAACCGGGTGATGATCGTCGAACTGGACGTTCCGGCATCACTCGTCGGCATCATGATTTCTCTGCCGCTGCTGTTCGCGCCGTTCCGCGCCCTGATCGGCTTCCGATCCGACAATCACAATTCCGCCCTGGGCTGGCGGCGCGTTCCGTTCATTTATCGTGGAACAATGGTGCAGTTCGGCGGGCTGGCGATTATGCCGTTCGCCCTGCTGGTGCTCGCTGGATTTGGCGACGCCGCGACCGCGCCGAAATGGGTGGGAGACGTCGGGGCCGCGCTGGCCTTCCTGCTTGTCGGTGCCGGGCTGCACACCGTCCAAACGGTGGGCTTGGCGCTGGCCACCGATCTGGCACCCACCGAGTCGCAGCCAAAAGTGGTCGGGCTGATGTATGTCATGCTGCTGATCGGCATGATGATGTCGGCCATCCTGTTCGGCTGGTTCCTGTCCGATTTCACCCCCGGTCGCCTTGTCCAGGTGATTCAGGCCGCCGCCGTGTTGACCATCGTGCTCAACGCCGTCGCTCTCTGGAAGCAGGAGGCCCGGCGCGGCCGTGGGGCAGCACCGCTGCCGCAAACTCAGGGACCGAACTTCGCCGAGGCTTGGCAACGTTTCGCCGCAGGTGGCCGTGTGATCCGTCGCCTGCTGGCCGTCGGTCTTGGCACGATGGCGTTCAGCATGGAAGACGTTCTGCTGGAGCCCTATGGCGGCCAGATCCTGCATCTATCGGTCGGCGGCACCACCAAGCTGACCGCGACATTGGCACTGGGCGGCCTGTGCGGCTTCGCCTGGGCGTCGCGCGTGCTCAGCCGAGGGGCGGACCCGTTTCGGATGGCGAGCTATGGCGCGCTGATCGGCTTGCCGGCATTCTTGTCGGTGATCCTGGCGGCTCCGATGAATTCGCCGCTGCTGTTCGGCTTGGGCACGATGATGATCGGATTTGGTGCCGGCCTGTTCGGCCATGGCACATTGACGGCGACGATGAATCTCGCGCCGAAAAATCAGGCAGGTCTCGCGCTCGGTGCCTGGGGAGCCGTTCAGGCCTCTGCGGCGGGGCTGGCGATCGCGCTTGGGGGAATCATACGCGATGTGGTGGCAGGCTCGGTGGCCAGCACGGAATTTGGTGCCGCAATTGCGTATGATGCGGTCTACAGCCTGGAAATTATCATGCTGTTGGCCACATTGATCACCATGCTGCCGTTGATGCGACGAGTGGGCGCGTTCGCGCGGGTCGAGCAGCTATCATGACATCCGCGTTCAATCTCGGCGAATGCGCCGAAAGGGAGTTACCATGAGCCAGACAATCGTCCGCCTGTTCGCATCCAGCCAGTCCGCCTTTGACGCCGCCGCCGAACTGAAGAAGAACGGCTTCCGGGCGGATCATATGTCCGTCGTCGCCCCTGCAGTCGGCAGCGACGTCGCAACCGTCACCGCCCAGATCGCGGCCACCCTGGTGCCGAAAGCCCAGGCCGCCATCTATGCCAGCAATTTGCCATCCGGCGGCGGCGCGGTCACCGTGCACGCCCTGTTCGGCACGGCGATGCGGGCGATGGAAATCCTCGACAGCCACAACCCGATCGACTCCGGCGTGATCACGCCGACCTCGGCCACGCCGGTCTGGGATGAGGCCGCTCCGCTGTCCTCCGCGCTGCAATGGAGCACCAGCGTCAGCAATCCGGCTCCGGTGTCGGAAATTCTGGGCATTCCGCCGGTGATCAACTGCCCGACGCCGCTGTCGAAATTCTTCGGCCTGCCAGTGCTGGCGAAGATTTCCAACGTGTTCGGCATCCCGCAGCTTATGGACAGTTCCGCGCCGTTCAAAGGCGTGTCCGGCGCGCCCCTGTTGATCAACAACCCGACTCCGCTGTCGTCGCTGTTCCACATCCCGACGCTGACCAAAGGGCGTTGATCAAAGGACGCTTGCTCGTCTCGCCCGCCCCTGTGTTCGCAGGGGCGGGTGATTACGAGGCCAGCGCCGACAGCACTGCCTCAAAGCCGCGCCGTCCGAACCCCAGCCGGAAATAACCTTCCGGCAACGATGCCAGATTCGACCGCCAGAGTGAGGCGGGGAAGATCAGCGTGCCTCGTTCGCACGCCAGTCGCGCCGCATATTCCTCCACACCGTCGGTGCCATGATAGCGGACATAGCCGACGACGCTGCCCTCGGGTCGCGTCCAGCTGAAGCGATCCGGGTGACGGGCGAGGAACACATCCGCCGCCGCCAGATTGGCCATGGCAATCGCGCGGTTGCGCGCCAGCAGCAGATCACGGCAGCCGAGCGCAATATCGGCCAGCACCTCGGACGGCGCGGCCGGGCAGGACGAGCGCCAGTGCAGCACCCGCATGATCGCAGCCCGGATCGCCTTGTCGTGCGTCGCCATCCAGCCAATGCGCAATCCCGGCAGGCCCAGGCTTTTCGAGACCGCGTCGATGGAAATTCCGCGCTCATACGCCTCCGCCACGCAGGGCAGACGGCGATGCGGATTGCGGTCGATCAGCCGGTAGACCTCATCATTGACGAGCACGAGATCGTATTGTCGGCAGAGGGTGACGAGCTCGGTGAAATTGCTCGGCGCGAGCAGCGCGCCGGTCGGGTTGTTGGGAAAATTGGCGACGATCATCCGCGTGTTCGGGCCGATCTCGGCCTCGACGGCGTCGAGATCCAGCGCCCAGCCTTGCGCCGCATCGAGCAACACGGCACTGACATCACAGCGCACGCGCATCGCGTGTTCGGTGTTGGGGTAGGTCGGCAGGATCAGGATGGCGTGGTCACCCGGCTGCAACAGAGCCTCGAACACCAGCGACAACGCGTCCTGCGCCCCCTGGGTGACAATGATCGATTCCGCGCGCACCCCCCGATAGGTGCAGGCGATGGCCTCACGCAGATAGGCAGCCCCTTCCGGAGAAGAGTAACCCAGCGCCATGGCATCCCAGCGCTCACGCTGCTCATCACTGGCCAGACCGAGCAAATCGCGGATTCGCCAGGTCTCGGAATCGGAGGCCGCCAATTCGTGACGCGTGCCCTCGGCATAGCGCGACAGGAACGCCGCCATCGCGTTGCTGTCCGGTGTGTCGAGCATCGCGTGATCTGGCATCTGTCCTACCCCGCCTGACTGGCGACGCGCAGGAACGTCGAGACGATCTTGCTGCCCGCCCTCAGCGTGCCCTTCAGCGAGCCCGCCACTTTCGATTCGCCGCCGATCCGGCAGCGATACGGCATCGGCACTTCCGCGATGCGCAGCTTGGCGCGGGCGGCTTTCATCTGCATCTCGATGTTCCAGCCATAGGTCATCTCACGCATGTCGAGACGGGCCAGAACATCCTTCCGGATTGCGCGAAAGGCGCACATATCGGTGTAGCGCCGCCCATACAGCGCCCCCATGCCGAAGCCTGCCATCCGTCCGGCCAGCACCTGATGCCAGTTCATCGAGCCCGGATCGCGCTCCCCCTGTGTGCGCGAGGCAAGGACGAAATCGCACGCCCCAGCGATCACTGGCCACGCAATCCGCGCGATCAGATCGCCACGATCCGCGCCATCGCCGTCGAGAAAGACGATCACCTCGCCGGTCGCCGCCTCCGCCCCCAACGCGCAGGCGCGGCCATAGCCGCGCCCGGCATCGATCACCCGCGCACCGGCGGCCAACGCGATCTCGCGCGTGCCGTCGGTGCTGCCACCGTCAGAGACGATGATGTCGCCGCGATACGCTGCCGGGAATTCCCGCAGCACGTGGCCGATACTCTCCGCCTCGTTGAAGGTCGGGATGACGATGCTTACAGGCTCCATCGCAAACCACATCCCTGGCACGGCTTCGGCGGCGTGTCGCCGAGCAGATTGCTGCGGAAATCCTTGTAAGCCGGGCTGTTCCAGATCTCGAGCAGGTCCTGTTGCGTCGCATCGCCCAGCGTGTAGTTCTCATAACCACGGGCCGAGAACGGCGCGATGCAGCAAGGCAGCGCGCGGCCATGTGCTGTGAAATACATCAACGACCACGGACGCCGACATGTCGCCCACGGCCTGTCATCTTCCGACCGCTTCAGGCTGAGCCCCGGCTCGGTGGCACCCGACGCATCCAACTCCACCCCAATCTCACGGCCGATTGCAATCGCACGATCGATGGTCGCCTGTTCCTCAAGCTTGGTGCTCTCGAACAGCGACAAATCCTGCCGCGCCAGGCCAAAGCCCGCATCGTCGAACACCAGACGCTGCAGATGCACCTCACGCACGCCCATCTCGGCGGAGAGACGCACGAAATCGGGAAGCTGATCCACCGTCTCCTTCAGCCCGGTCAGCCACAGCGACACGCGCGGCTTGTCCAGCCCGCGCTCGCGGGTGAAGGCGGTGAACTTGCCGACATCGCGCACGATGCGCTGGAAGTAATCCTTGCCGCGCACTTTCAGATACGACGCCCGATCGGCGGCATCGAGCGAAACGCGGAGTTCATCGAGGCCAGATGCCACCAAATCCTCGAATTTCTTCGGGTTCAGCAGCGTGCCGTTGGTGTTGAACAGCACATAGGTGCCGCGATCCTTCAGATAGCGGACCATCTTGAACAGGTCTTTGTGCAGCATCGGCTCACCGACGCCGTGCAACACCACGCGGGCGATGTTGGGCACCTGATCGACGATCTTGGTGAACAACTCCCAGCTCAGATCGGCGGGCGGCTCAAGCTCCTCGAAGGTGCGCGGGCAGGTCTCGCAGAGCAGGTTGCAGCGATTGGTCACCTCCAGATAGAGGCAGACCGGCGGGGCGGTCGCTTCGTCTTTCCGCTCGGATGCCACCGCCTCGAAATAGCGGCGCGGGTCTTTCAGCAGCGTGGTGGACATCAGGAATTTCCTTGCGTGGACAAAACGGCACGACGGTCGAACCAGACGAGTGCCAGGGTGGAGACAAACAACACGCTCGGCAGCACCACATGTGGAGGCAGCCCGGGTTCGTAGAGCAGCATTGCGGCGGAAGAGAGCCAGATCGCGGGCCAAACCGGGGCAAGCACGGCAAAGGCGGACAACCAGGCGTAGTACCAGGCGTAATGCGGGGTGAGCAGCAACAGCAGCGCCATCACCAGCCAAACGCAGGCCAGCGCCACGTCGGGCAATTCCATCGGGCGACGCACAAACGCAATCCACGCCCCCAGCACGCCCAGCAGGCCTGCCGCCAGCGCGCCGAATGCGGTTCCCGCCCCATGCGGCAGGCTCACCATCTGGCCGAGCACCGCTGGAATCCAATAGCCGCTGCCGCTGTCGAGTTGTTCCTCGTGGCGGTATTCGCCAAGGAACCCCAACACTTGCCAGCCCGCGTGACCCCAGATCGCATAGACGGTGTAGAGAATGGCGATCAGCAGCGCCGATCCCGTCGCCGCCCGCCAACCGCCACGCGGCCAAAGCGCCGGGGCGATCACCAATGGCAAGAATTTCGTCAGCACCGCACCACCGAAGACCGGCCCCGCCCAGTTCTTAGCCCTGGAAAACATCACCAACAGTGACAGCAGGATCAGACACACCGCCAACGCGTCGATATGCGCGTTGTTGCCGAACTCCCAAAACACCAGCGGGTTCCAGGCATAGATCAACACCAGCGCCCGGTCCCGCCCAGCCAGATCGAGCAGACGGATCAGTGCCCAGATCGACACACCATCGAGCGCCACAATCGCCAGCCGCATCGCCGTCAGCGTGGGCGATATCAGTCCGACGAGTGCGAAGAACATCTGCGCAAACGGCGGATAAATCGTGTGCGCGTAATCGGGCCGGTTCATGTTGGTGAAGATGAAATCGTCGCGCAGAAAGCGCAGCGCCTCATCGGCCGGCACGTATAGATACGGGTTGATCCCCGCCAACGCGACCCGCCCGTCCCAGACATAGCGATACATGTCCGATGACAGCATCGGATGCGACACAGACAGAATCAGTCGCAGCGCCAGCCCAACACCCACGATCACCCACAGATTGCCCACGCCGACACGGCGGACATAAAAAACGGCCAGCAGATAAGTGATCACCGACAGCCCGATCTGCACATGGATGCGCCAATCCGCCAGCGGGTCATCGACACTGTGCAACCCGCTCAGCCCGGCCTGGATCGCAAGCAGCGTGAGCACGGATAGCACGACCCCCAGCATCGGGAGGCGCATATCGATGCGGGAGAAAGTGGCCGTGGAACTCATGCGCGCTCCCACGAATCCGTCATTGCAAGCGCAGCGCAGCAATCCATCACGACGCAGCCAAATGCACGATGGATTGCTGCGCTGCGCGTGCAATGACGGGGTAGAGTGCTCATTCCGCAGCCAGCGAGAACTTCGCGGCATCAATCCGCATCGCATCCAGTGCCGCACGCGACGCCGGAGCGAGAAAATGTGGACCACGGCGTCCAGCTTCTTCGATCAATCTGGTCAGCGCGCTGCGGTCGTCAACGTCGTACCAGACCGGCAACTCGACCAGTTCCAGCCCCAATTCCTGCACCCGCGCCCGCGTGGCGTCGGCGACCGAGTCGGTGCTCCAGACGATGTCAGCAAACAGATGCGCGTGGGCCTGCTTGGCTCCGAGCAGATAATAGCCGCCATCCTCGGCGGGCCCGAGCACCACACGCTCGCCCGGTGCGAACAGAAGTTCGGCGGTGCGGATGAGATACTCGGTCGGCAAAGTGGGGCTGTCCGAGTTCAGCACGCAGGCCGCCGCATGGCCTGCCGCCAGCATGTCACGCATCGCGTGCAGCAGGCAGCGACCAAAGCCCTGCACATTGTCCGGCATCTCGCCAGTGCCATCGGCCAGCAACAGGCCGGTGCCATCGGCGAGAATGCCGTCGAACAACGCTTCGTAACCCTTTGGCGCGTAGGCGATCAGCCCGGTGATCGGGGCGGATTTCCCGGCCAAAGCGAGGTTCTCGGTGATATCACGTAGGAACGCCGCCGACAGCGCCGCGGCTTGTTCGGGATGGAGCGGCGGGCAGAGACGGGTTTTCGACCGTCCCGCCTGAGGTGCCTTGGCCATCACGCCGATGGCGCATGTCGGTGCGTTCATGTCTCAAGTCCCGCTGAACCAGTTGTAGCCACGATCCGTCCAGAAACCGCGTGGCTCCTGGTTGGTGACGAAGATGGTTGTGATGAATTTCGGGTTCTTGAAGCCGAGCTTGGTCGGAACCCGCAGTTTGAACGGATAGCCGTGCTGGGTGGGAATGGTCTGTCCCGCCAGCTTGAAGGCCATCAGCGTCTGCGGATGCATCGCGGTGGGCATATCCAGCCCCTCGTAATACCCGTCCGCGCACTCAAAGCCCACGTATTTCGCCGTGGTGTCGGCACCGATCCGCTTGAGGAACTCACGCAGCGGGGTTCCAGTCCATTTGCCGATATCGCTCCAACCCTCGACGCAGACATGGCGCGTGATCTGCGTCACCTGCGGCATCGCGGTGAGATCCTCGACGGTCCATGGCTTCTTGTTCTCGGCCAGGCCCGCAATGCTGAGCTTGTAGTCCGACGCGGAGAGCTTCGGCGCCAGTTCCGGGCCGTACCACGCATTGTAGCGGAACGGATGCGCCGCCTCGGCCTCGGAGAATTCCGGCGCCAGCTTGTTCGGATCGAAAATTGCCGCCGCCACGCGGTCGTTCCAGCGCGACATTGCCTTCAGCACAGTCTGCACCGGATCATTGTCGGTCAGATTGCAGCCACCGAGCAGACCGAGGGTTCCAACCGAGAAGCCAGCCCGCAGCAATTTCCGGCGCGGTGTGATCAAAGAATTCATCGACATCACACTTTCTCCGCATGGGGTTTGGCCGTGGCACGACCGAGGATCATCGCCACCAGCGTCTTTGGCACCAGCACCACCAGCGACACATGGATCACCATGAAGCCGACGATCACGCTCATGCCGAGAAAATGAACAAGCCGAGCACCCTGGAAGCCGCCGAACAGCACTTCGAGCGGATAGGTCTGCACCGGCTTCCAGATCGCGATGCCAGAGATCAGCATCAGCGCCACGGCACTCAGCGCCACCAAATAGGCGACTTTCTGCACCGCGTTGTATTCACCCAGCTTGTGCGCGAGTTTGAACGTCGCCGCCGCGATGAAGTCGGCGATGAACGAGCGCGGGCCGACGGGGAAGAAATCGCGTCGGAAATGCCCGGTCACCAGCCCCCAGCCGACAAACACCAGATAGGAAATCAGCAGCAACCACATCCCGGCGAAATGCCAGGCAATGGCACCCGCGACACCTGGATCGTTGTTGCGAGCAAGGGCGATTCCGACATCGCCGCCGATGGTGATCGCATAAGGGAAGGTGAACGGGAAAATCGGCACGCTGTCATAGATGCGCCAACCGCTGCCGATCATAATGATCATCGCGAACGCCATCAGCCAATGTGACAGCCGCACCGGCAAAGCGTGTTGCTGAACTTCGAGTTCGCTGCTCATGCGAGTTTCTCCAATCCATGACGGGCCATGATGGCGGTGCCTGAGGCCGAGGCGAGGAAAGCGACAAAGCCTTCCGGACGCGGGCGACGCGGGCTGCGGGTGACGGTGGCGATGAAGATGTCTGGTGCGGCCATCGCATCGGTCAGCACACGGGTGATCTTCAACTCGGGATGGGCGGCAAGATCGCTGGTTCGGCACAATGCCGCCCCAGCCGCACCCGAGGCCGCCATCGCTGCTGCGTCGAGACTGTCGAGGCAGCCGATATGCTTGGCTTCACCGAGCCCCAGTGACGCCAGGATCGCAATCTCGTCACGCGGACGCCCGCCGGAGAGATCGGTGTAGGCAATCGTGCCCTTCAGCCCCGCCTCGTCACGCGCCGCCAGCACGTAGCGATTGGCGAATCGCGGGCGCGGTGTGCCCTCGACGAAGCAGCAGGCATGGTCGAGTTCGGCGACGATATCGGTGCGCGCCATGACGATGTCGTTCTGGATTTCATGCGTCATCTGCGGCACCAGCAGTGCGGGCGCAGTGGGCAGGATGTGGATGACGATATTGGTCTGTGCCTTGTAGGCCGACGATGCCTCACGCAGGGCGAGCACAAGCGACGGGTCGGCCGCCATTGGATAATCGGTGTTGTCGACAGCCTCCTCAGCGTGTGCGGCGACCGAGACGGCCATCGCGGGCAAGGAGATTGCGGCGGCATGGAAGAGTGATCGGCGTGATATCGGCATCGGTCCATCCTGTGCTTCTGGCCTGTGCTTCTGGCCTGCATTCAGCCTCGGCTGCCCTACAGACTTCCTCATGGAACCGACGTTACAGAAAAAATTTCCGTTCCGGCGTGTTCTTATGGCGAAACCAACTGAGGCGAGCTTGGGCGACTCTGGAGGCCAAACGGTGGGAAAATTGCGGTTTCACGGAAACGTCGCCAAACTGACCCGGCACTGTCATCGATTATCTCTAGGCCTGCCGCTCGAAGTCGCACCAAAACCTCGGAGAAGAAGCATGAAATTGCGCAACCTCGCAGCAGCCGCCGTGTTGCTGCTGTCGACCGCTGTCAGCGCGCACGCCGCTGACAAGATCAAGATCGAGATGTGGCATGGCCTCTCGGGCGATCTCGGCGACGCCGTCGGCGAAGTCTGCTCGCGCTTCAACGCCTCGCAAAACGATTTCGAGATCGCCTGCACCTCGCAGGGGTCGTATGACGCCGCGCTGCAGAACACCATTGCCGCGTACCGCGCAGGCAAGGCACCGACCATCGTGCAGGTGTTCGACGCCGGCACGCTGGACATGATGCTGTCGAACGCTTTCGTTCCGGCGCATGACCTGATGTCGAAGAACGGCTACACCATCGACTGGTCGAAATATGTCTCGTCGATCTCGGATTATTACGCCAATTCCAAGGGCGAGCTGTACTCCTTCCCGTTCAACAGCTCCTCGGCGCTGTTCTACTGGAACAAGGACGCTTTCGCGAAGATCGGCATGACCGAAGCGCCGAAGACCTGGGAAGAAGTCCAGACCGCCGCCGAGAAGATGAAAGCCGCTGGCATCGATTGCCCGCTCGCGCTGAACGACGACACCTGGGCGCTGATGGAGCAGTTCGACGCCATCCACAGCCAGCCGACCGCCACGCTGGACAACGGCTATGGTGGCCTCGGCGCCGAGATGCAGATCAACAAGAACAAGTTTGTTGATTACGCCACCTACCTGAAAACCAACCTCGACCGCGGCCTGTTCAAGCTGCGCCTGCCGGCCGGTGGCTCGACCATCGTGCAGTCCTTCGCCAAGGGCGAATGCATGATGATGATGACCTCGGTGGCCGATCACGGCACCGTTGGCCGCACCCAGGTTGAAGGTCTGCATTTCGGCACGGCGATGCTGCCGGTCTATGCTGGCACCAAGCGCCTGAACTCGCTGGTCGGCGGCGCTTCGCTCTGGACCCTGAAGGGTCACTCGGACGCCGAATACAAGGCGGCTGCCGCGTTCCTGAACTTCATCGGTCAGCCGGAGAGCGAGCTGTTCTGGTCCACCCGCACCGGCTACATCCCGGTGACCAAGACCGGCTTCGCCTTCCTCGAGTCGAAGGGCTTCTACAAGGATCCGAAATACGCCGGTCGCGAGATTGCTCTTGCAAGCCTGACCGCCTCGCCGGTTGACCCGCATTTCTCGCGCGGCAATCGCCTGGGTGGCTTCGTTCAAATCCGCAAGGAAATCCGCGACGCGCTGAACAACATCTACAACAACACCGACGTCGCCAAAGCCGCCGATCCGGCCAAGGCGACCCGCGCGCTGGTGCAGTCGGAACTCGACAACGCGGTCGCCCGCTCGAACGACATCCTGCGTCGCTTCGAGAAGACCTACGCCGGTCGTCAGCTGCCGTAATGTGATATCGTAGAGTGGGACGCGAAGCCGCGTCCCACTCTACGATCTTCTAGCAGGTCCACATGCACGTACGCGGAACCTACCGAGCGGCCTGGCTGGGCGCGCTTTTGATCATCCCGCAGATGTTGCTGGTGCTCACCTTCTTCTACTGGCCCGCTGGGGCCGCCCTGTTCTGGGCCTTCACACTCGAACAGCCATGGGGCGGCGGCAATGAATTCGTCGGCTTCGACAATTTCGCCTCAGTGTTCGGCGACTACCAATATTGGATGACCGTGCTGCGCTCCTTCGGGTTCGCTTTCGCGGCCACCGCTTTGGCGATGTTCGGGGCCCTCATCCTAGCGCTGTTTTGTGACCGCCAACTCCGCTTCCATCGTTTCGCCCGCACCGGTCTGATCTGGCCTTATGCGGTCGCAGCCCCGGCCGCCGCCGTGGCCTTCCGCTTCGTCTTCGCCCCCGACGCGGGCATTCTGGCCGGAATTGCCG
>CAITEF010000032.1 GCA_903891315.1 uncultured Rhodospirillales bacterium
ATGCAGCAGGCCCGCGTGATAGGGGTCTTTGATGTTCTCTTGCATCAGCTTCCAATTGGCTGGGATGTGCTGACGGTTGTAGCCGAGCACCTCCAGCTTCCGCCCGTCATAGACGCGGCAATAATGCTTCCAGAATCGCTCGCCGAGATATTCGCGGAAACCAGCTACGTCGTCACAGAACGTCGCCCACACCACGCCATGGACCTCTTCCACCCGGAGCTTGCGCAGACCGTGCTGTTTTGGATCGAAATCGGCCGGCATGCCGCCCTGTTTGCGCACGCCGCGCCGGAACGGCACGCCGAGCAGATCGCCGTTCAGGGCGTAATTCCATTGGTGATAGGGGCAGAGCAGATCCTTCGCATGCCCGAAGCGGTCCTGGCAGAATTTCATCCCGCGATGGCGGCAGCGATTTTCCACCACGCTGATCTCGTCCGCCGCAGAGCGGACCATGACGACCGGGCGCTCGCCGAGCGTGGTGGTTTTGAAGTCGCCGACCTCCGGGATTTCGCATTCCAGCCCGACATAGAGCCAATGCGGGCCATACCAGATCTTTTCGAGCTCTTCGCGGTAGATATCAGGGTCGCTATAGACCCAATTCGGAATCCGCCCCAGGGCATCCTCCGGCCATTGCCGTGTGTGCGTGTCCATCTGCCGCGTCTCCTGCACCGCTTCCCGGTCGGCAGTTGAGCAAGCCACAGGGGAAAGTCAAATGAGGGCTTTGGTCGCTGCCATCGCCGCCTCAGCGAACGCCTCGACGCCGATTTCGGCCTTCACCGGCTCGGAGGGGATCTCCACCGAAATTGGCAGATCGGCGGGCAGGGCGGCGAGCATGCCCTTGATGTCGATGCTCTTTTCGCCCGGCAGGAAGCGCTGGACGCGGGCGTTGTAGATCAGCTCCTCCAGGCTGAAATGCGTGCCCGGCTCAGCGTCGCAGACCTGGCAATAATGCAGCCATTCGCGCGGGATGGCGGCGAGGTCAGCGTTGGTGGTCTCGGAGCGACCGACATGCAGTGCGTCGACCAGAATGCCCGCGTTGGGCTGTTGGGCAGCTGAGAGAATCCGCATGGCGGCGCGGGCGTTCTTTACCGCCGTCCACGGCATGAATTCGAGATCAGCCGTCATACCGTAAGGGAGGGCGGCTTGGCAGAAAGCGGCGTAATTGGCGATCAGGCGGGATTCGTCCGCGTCATCGCCTGCGACGAGCACGGCTTTCGCGCCGAGTTCGGCCCCGGTCTCCAGAAACGGCGTGAGGCTGGCGAGGTTGAATTCGGCGCCGATGCGGATGATCTCCATATCGAACACCGAAACGCCGGTCTCAGCCAATGCCGCCTTGGTCTCCCGCAGCAGGGCCTGATCGTGGATCAGATCATCCATCCCGCCGCCCGGTGCCGCAGGCAGGATGCGCAGCCCGACCGCGTCATAGCCGCAGGCGCGCGCCAGACGCACCGCTTGCGGGGCGGTGTAGGGGATGAAGGTGAGATAGGCGAGCGAGATCACGCGCGACATGGGCGGTCCTGTTCAGGTTCGATTGTTGTCCAGCGGTACCCCGGCCGCGTCATGGGCTGCGACATAGCCGAAGGTCATGCCCGGCCCGAGCGTGATGCCGCCCGCCGGATAGCGGCCACCCATCATGCTCGACATGTCATTGCCGACCGCCCAGAGACCCTCGACCGCAGCACCGTCGGGGCGCAGCACTCGGGCATGTTCGTCGGTGCGCAGACCGGAGAAGGTGCCAAGGCTGCCGGGGACGATCTTGACGGCGTAGAACGGGCCGCGCCGGATTGGGGCGACATTGGGGTTCGGCTTGTGGCGTGCCTCGCCTTGGATGCGGTTATACGCCGTGTCGCCACGCCCGAATTCCGGATCCTCACCACGCACCGCATTGCGGTTATACGTGGTGAACGTCGCCAGCAGATTGGCCGCGTTGATCCCGCATTGCGAGGCGAGATCAACCAGGGTCTGGCCGCGCTTGAGGTAGCCGTTCTTCAGCCAGGGGTCGATCAGATAGGGGAACGGGCGGGCGCGACCCAACCCGTAGCGGATTTGAAATTGGTGGTCACAGATCAGCCACGCCTCGGTGAAGCCGGTGGCGAACAGCGCCTGCATCACGTCGTGATAGGAATTCGCCTCGTTGGTGAA
>CAITEF010000033.1 GCA_903891315.1 uncultured Rhodospirillales bacterium
GGCATCAACAACCGCAATCTCAAAACGCTGAAAACCGACATCGCCACCACCGAGGAACTGGCCGATCTGGTACCGCCGGACCGCGTGGTGATCGGTGAGAGCGGCCTGCGCACTCATGCCGATCTGCAACGCCTTGCGCTGGCTGGGGTGCGCAGCTTCCTGGTCGGCGAGAGCCTGATGCGGCAGGACGATGTTGAGGCCGCCACCCGCAAGCTGCTGTACGGATGATCGAGAGCGTCCCGAAACTCACCCATTTCGACGCAGCCGGAAAGGCCGCGATGGTCGATGTCGGTGCCAAGGCCGAGACCGCCCGCGAAGCCACCGCGCGTTGTCGGGTGATGATGCAACCCTCGACCTTGGCGCTGATCCGTCAGGGCGACGCGAAGAAGGGCGACGTGCTCGGTGTCGCGCGGCTGGCCGGACTCATGGCGGCGAAACGGACCGCCGATCTGATCCCGCTCTGCCATCCGCTGCCGATCACATCGGTCTCGGTCGATCTCTCTGCCGATGGCGAGGATTATGTGGAGATCGCGGCCACAGTCCGCACCACCGGCCGCACTGGTGTTGAGATGGAAGCGCTGACGGCGGCGTCCGTTGCGGCGCTGACGGTGTACGATATGGTCAAGGCGGTCGATCGCGGCATGCGCATCGAGGCGTTGCGGGTGGTCGCCAAATCTGGTGGCAAATCCGGGGATTTTACCCAGGAGTGAGATGATGATTTCGGTCGAGGAAGCCCGCGCCCGCATCCTGTCGGGATTGGCCCCCACCGGCACCGAGATCGTCCCGCTCAGCGCCGCGCTGGGGCGTGTCACCGCCGAGCCGATCCTCTCTCGCCTGACCCACCCGCCGCAGGATGTCTCGGCGATGGATGGCTATGCGGTGCGCGCGGGCGACCCGCAGCCACGTCTGGTGATCGGTGCGGCCCCGGCTGGTCATCCGTTTGCAGGCCGAGTGGGCGCGGGTGAGGCGGTGCGATTGTTCACCGGCAGTGTGGTGCCCGAGGGGGCCGATGCCATCGTGCTGCAGGAAGACACCGACCGCGACGGCGATTCCATCTCCATCCGCGAGGCGATCCGCCCTGGCCAGCACATCCGTCGCGCCGGGCAGGATTTCGCCGAGGGCCAAATGATGGTGCAAGCCAACGCACGCCTCAATCCCCGCCATGTCGGGCTGATCGCGGCCGCCAATCACGCGTGGGTGCCGGTGCGTCGTCGCCCGATCGTGGCGATCCTGGCCACCGGTGATGAGATCGTGCTGCCGGGTGACCCGATTGGGCCGGGCGGCATTGTCAGTTCGAACTCGCATGCGCTCTCTGCCTTCGTGCGCGCCTGCGGTGGCGAGCCTCTGCTGTTGCCGATCGCAGGTGACAGCATCTCCGCCATCGCTGATGCGGCATCCAGCGTGCGTCACGCCGATCTGCTGGTGACCACCGGCGGCGCCAGCGTCGGCGATCATGATCTGGTTGCCCCTGCACTGGAGGGTGTTGGGCTGAAGCTGGATTTCTGGAAGATCGCCATGCGCCCCGGCAAGCCGCTGATGCATGGCAGTCTGGGATCGGTGCGCCTGCTCGGCCTGCCGGGCAATCCGGTGTCGAGCTATCTCTGTGCGTTGCTCTTTCTCAAACCCGCCATCGAGCGTCTGCTCGGCCTGCCAGGGGCGGCGCCGCGTCCGATCCGGGCGGTGTTGATGACGGGATTGAAGGAGAATGACCACCGCGCCGATCATTTGCGCTGTCGTCTGACCGAAGCCGAGGACGGCATGCTGCAGGCCGAGCCGTTCGGTCGTCAGGATTCCGGGATGCTGAGCGCGCTGGCGCACTCAGACGCTGTGATCCTGCGCGCCCCGCATGCGGCTGCGGTGGAGGCGGGGAGTGTTGTTGAAGTTTTGCGGTTTGACTCTCTCGGCGCGTAAAAGACCGTCATTGCGAGGACAGCAGTGACGAAACAACCCAGGAATCACGTGGCGTGACTCCTGGGTTGCTTTGTCGTTTCACGTGTCGCAATGACGAGATCAACAGAGCTTTTACGCCATCGCCATCGCTGCCTTGCGCTGCTCAGCAACTTGCGTGTGCATTGCCTTTTGCAGCTTCTCGAACGCCCGCACCTCGATCTGGCGGACCCGCTCGCGTGAGATGTTGTATTGCTGCGACAGGTCTTCCAGCGTCGTCGGATTGTCCTTCAAACGCCGCTCGATCAGGATATGCCGCTCACGCTCGTTCAGCGACGACAATGCCCCCTGCAGCAGCGCCTTGCGGCCGGTGAGTTCCTCGCGTTCGGCGAGAACCTCTTCCTGGCTGTCCGAGTCATCAACCAGCCAATCCTGCCACTCGCCCTCGCTGTCCGCCCGCAAAGGAGCGTTCAGCGAGTGATCGGGATGCGACAGGCGGCGGTTCATGTTGACCACGTCCACCTCCGGCACGTCGAGAGCGGTGGCGATCTTGCTCACCTGCTCCGGATGCAGATCGCCGTCATCAATCGCCTGCATCTGGCCTTTGAGCCTGCGCAGGTTGAAGAACAGCTTCTTCTGCGCCGCCGTGGTGCCCATTTTCACCAGCGACCACGAATGCAGGATGTATTCCTGGATCGCCGCGCGAATCCACCACATCGCATAGGTGGACA
>CAITEF010000034.1 GCA_903891315.1 uncultured Rhodospirillales bacterium
GAGGCCCAGTCAACTCATCAAGCGCACGTAAGGGAGCGGACAGGCGGTCGAGATGACGACGGACGATAAGTCCTATTGCGAGACGGCCGACCTGCCCGCGCCGTGATCCGGGTGGCCACCCGGATCACGGCACACCCTCACGGGACGCAATGTCAGATTAACCTATTCGCAAGAGACAATTGCGAGGAACGAAGTGACGAAGCACCCCGGGAGCCACGCCAAGCGATTCCTGGGTTGCTTCGTCGTTCCTCCTCGCAATGACGAGGTTTTAAGATGACGACAATCGCCGAATCCCTCCGTGCGGCCACCACGGCCCTCGCCATCGCAGGGATCGAAGACGCTGCCCTCGAAGCCCGCTGGCTGATGGCGCATGCACTCGGCATTCCCACCAATGCCGTCCTCGACCGCGGCGCCGCCACGCCCGAAAACTTCAAAGCTCTCCTCGCCCGCAGGCTGACCCGCGAGCCGCTTGCCTTCATCCTCGGCCACCAGGGATTCTGGACGCTCGATCTCGAAGTCTCCCCCGCCACCCTGATTCCGCGCGCCGACAGCGAGACGATTGTCGAGGCTGCCCTCGAACATGCGCCCAATCCACAGAGTATTCTCGATCTCGGCACCGGCACTGGCTGCCTGCTGCTGGCCTGTCTCGCCGAATTCCCTGAGGCATTCGGCATCGGGATCGACCTCAACCAAGATGCCGCTGCACTCGCCGCCCGCAATGCCGCCACCAATCTTCTGGCTGACCGCGCCGCGTTCCTGGCGGGCTCATGGGCAGACGCGTTGGCCGGGCAATTTGACCTCGTGCTCTCCAACCCGCCTTACATCAAGGCCGCCGAGATCGCCGATCTGATGCCGGAGGTCGCGGCCCACGAACCCGCGCGCGCGCTCGATGGTGGCGCGGACGGACTCGACGCCTATCGCGCCATCTGCATCGCCCTGCCGCGTCTGCTCGCGCCAGATGGAGTCGCTATTTTCGAACTTGGCGCGGGCCAGGAACGAGATGTCGTGGCAATTGCTGCTCAATTTCGCCTCGCAAGGGTTGCGTGTCGGACGGATCTGGGGGGAATTCCGCGTGCTTTGGTGCTTCGGCGCGAGAAAACGTTTGGCAGCGCTGAGGGTTGCGGCTAAGCAGAGGCGTCGGCGATCCGCTTGCGCAGTTGCGCAGACTGAGGCGGTTCGGCTGTCAGCGGGTCAGTAGGCACTTTTGGTGCCGAGGCCCAACCCACTCCGCATCGCTCGATCTGGACAGTCCAGTCACCGAACCGGGCGGAGTAATCGGATCACCGGGGAATTTGCGATGGCACTCGCATGAACATGAAGCGTATGCGCGGCCGCAATCATCGTGGCGGCAACAGTGGCGGCGGCGGCGGTGGTGGTGGCGGTCCTCAAATCCGCCCGCAATCGGGCGGAGCGCCGCTCAATCGAAACCACGTCTTCGACAGCTCAGGGCCGGATGTGCGCATCCGCGGCACCGCGCAGCAGCTGTTCGAGAAATATCTCCAGCTCGGCCGTGACGCCACCAGCTCCGGCGACCGCGTGATGGCGGAAGGCTACTTCCAGCACGCCGAGCATTATTTCCGCATCCTGAACGCGATGAATCAGGCCACCGGCCAAGCGCCCGTCCAGAATGGACAACGCCCGCCACGCTCGAACGAGCAGGGTGAGGGCGGCGTCGGCGGTGGTATGAACGGCGATCAGGACAGCCAGGAACAGGAAGAACCGGAGCAGCAACAAGCTCAGGTGATCCCGCCGCTGATCATGCCGGCCGGGCTTGGCGATCAGCCGGGTGGGGATGGCGAGCTTCCGCGCGAGATTCCGATCTCGAACGCGCCGCCGGAAGGCTAAGTTGCTCTAGTGTTGTGAACCAGAAATTCGTTGGATCGAATTTCTGGTTCACAACACTAGAATCATATGTTTCTAGAGCACGGTCGGACTGTGCTCTAAGTAATTCGTCATTGCGAGCGAAGCGTGGCAATCCAGGTGTCATAGAGACCGCTCTACGACA
>CAITEF010000035.1 GCA_903891315.1 uncultured Rhodospirillales bacterium
AAGCCCACCCGGCGAGATGCCGAAATTGAATTTGCCGTCGAGCAGATGGTCTAGCATCGCCACTTCGGCGGCGATGCGTGCCGGGTGCGAATTGGGCATGTTCACCGTGCCGGTGCCGAGGCGCATGTTCTTGATGCGACCCACCAAAGTGGCCAGAAAGACCACGCAGGAGGCGATGTTCTCGGCCTTATCCGTGGTGTGCTCGCCGCAATATCCCTCGGTGAAGCCCAACTCGTCGGCCAGGATGAATGCGTCTTGATCCTCGCGCAGACACTGACGCCAATCCTTGTCGATCGGATGGATCGGCATGGTGAAGAAGCCGAGATTCATCGAAGCCCCCCAGTTTTGGTAATCTTGGACGCGTTCTTTAGCAAACGATAAACAGGAGCGCACATAATGTGTTATGCTCCTGCCCATCAGTTTGGCTAATGGGTTAGGCTCCCACCTGCGCCACAAACCCAGCCGCCTCGATCCCGGCGACGCAGCAAGCCTCGTCTTGATCCGACACGTCGCCCGAGATGCCAACCGCACCCAGCACGTCGCCATCCGCATTCTTGATCAGCACGCCGCCCGGAACCGGGATCACGCGACCGCCGCTGGCGGTGGAGAGCGCGCTGACGAAGGTTGGGTTCATCTGGGTTCGAGCCATGAACTCACGCGAGCCGAAGCCCATGCCGAGCGAGCCCCAGGCCTTGCCGAAGGCGATGTCAAAGCGAAGAATCCCAGCGCGGTCTTCACGCTTGTAATTGTTCAGATGCCCACCGGCATCCAGCACCGCCACCACCAGCGGGGCCAAGTTGCGCTTGCGGCCTTCCTGCAGGGCAACGGTTGCGATCTTTTCGCTCAGCTCGGCGGTCAGTTTGGTCGACGACATTTATGCATCTCCTTTTGCAGCCCAATAGGCGGGCACCCAGCACGTGTCTTTGGTGGCATAGCCGTCAGCGACGGCTTGGTCGTAAATCGCTTGAGCCGCGGCCGCGACCGGCAGATCGAAGCCTTTTGAGCGCGCTTCAGCAACCATCAGGCTCAGATCCTTGGCAATGCCACCGAGATCGAATGTCGCCATTCCGCCATCGCCACCGGCAAGGGCCGCCGCCACCGCAGGCCCGCGCGCCTTCAGCGCATTGGCGGCCCCTGACGTGTCAGAGAACAGATCGATCAGCCAGTTGGTGTCCTTGCCGAGATAACGCACCAGGGCCATCGCCTCGCCCATCGACTGCCAATAGACCGCCAGCGGCAGATTGATCGCCAGCTTCATCGCCGACCCAGCACCCGACGGGCCGATATGCTCAACGCGGCGGCAGAGCTGTTCCAGCACCGGCATCGCACGCGCCACATCCGCATCTGCGCCACCGACGAGGCCGAGCAGCTTGCCCTGACGCGCAGGCCCGGTGGTCCCGCCAATCGGACAATCGATCATCGCGCCACCTTTGGCCGCGACCTCAGCAGCGAGCGCCTGCTCGACATTTGGGCGCACCGTGCTCATCTCGATGATCAGACGTCCTTTCAGATCGGCAGCAAGAATTCCGTCCGGCGCATGAAAGACGGCCTCAAGCACGCCCGCATCGAACAGCGATGTGATCGCAATCTCGGCGGCCTCGACGGCATCCTTGGGGGAAGCGGCCAACTTCGCACCAGCGGCCACGCTCGGGGCGGCCTTGTCGGGCGAGCGGTTCCAGACAATCAGTTCATGGCCAGATTCGATCAACCGCAGTGCCATCGCACTGCCCATCTTGCCAAGCCCGATCATGGCGATGCGCATGGAACTCTCTCCCTCAACACGGCGTCTTGTGGCCAGCGTGGCGGGAAGATATGAAATCAACTGATAAAAAACCAGAGGGGGTTTGCATGTCCAAAACCGCAGGGATCATCGGGCTTGGCATCATGGGCGGTGCGATGGCGCGCAATTTGGTCGCGGGCGGCTGGACCGTGCTGGGCTTCGACACCAGCGCCGAGCGACTGGCCGAATTGGCGCGTGAGGGCGTGACCCCTTGCACGACGGTCGCAGAAATCGCGCATGGTGCTGAGATCATCCTCACCAGCCTGCCCTCGCCGAAAGCCTGCGCGCTCACCGCCGATGCGATTGCCGCCTCTGGCGCACCTCGCCGTGTGGTGATCGAGGCGAGCACGCTGGCTCTTGCTGACAAGATGTATTTCCACGACACGCTCAAGGCCGCCGGTCACGAGCCGCTCGACTGCCCGATCTCCGGCACCGGCGCACAGGCGGCCGCGAAGGATTTGGTGATCTATGCCTCGGGCGATCACGACGCGGTCGAGAGCACCCGCGAATTCTACGCCGCCTTCACACGAGCGGTGCACAATGTCGGCGCTTACAGCAACGGCACCAAGATGAAATACGTGGCCAATCTCCTGGTCGCCATCCACAACGTCGCCTCCGCCGAGGCCATGGTGCTCGGCATGAAGGCGGGGCTCGATCCGCAGCAGATCAGTGACCTCATTGCCGGTGGCGCTGGCAATTCCCGCATCTGGGAACTCCGCGCGCCGATGATGGCGCGCAACGAGTATCTGCCGGCGACGATGAAGATTGATATCTGGCAGAAGGACATGGACGTCATCGGCAGCTTCGCGACAAAATTGGGCGTGCCGACGCCGACCTTCAGCGCCACCATCCCGATCTATGCCGCAGCCCAGGCGCAGGGTCACGGGGCGGAGGACACCGCCGCGGTTTGCGCCGTGCTGGAATCGATGACGGCGTTGCACCGCTAACAAGGACACACAACGATGGCCGACCACATCACCTCCGACGAAGCCGCCGCCATCGCCGCCCGCTATGGCGCGGCTGAGGGTGAGTTCGGCCATTGGAATGCGATTCTTGCCACCATGCTGGCCCATCGCTCGGTGCGCGCCTTCACCAACCAGCCTCTGCCACAGGGCACCGTCGAGACTCTCGTCGCCGCCGCGCAATCGGCGGCGACCTCGTCGAACATGCAGACCTGGTCGGTGGTCGCCGTCACGGATGCCGCCACACGGGCGAAATTTGCCGAATGGACGGGCAATCAGCGCCAGGTGAACGAGGCCCCGTTGGTCATCGTCTGGCTTGCCGATATCTCGCGCGCCGAGCGGATGGGCGAGGCGCGCGGGCAGATGATGGAGACATTGCCGTACACAGAAATCGCCATCACCGCGATCATCGACGCCGCCTTGGCCTCGCAGAACGCGGCGCTGGCGGCTGAATCGATGGGACTCGGCACCTGCTATCTCGGCTCGCTGCGCAACCAGCCGGAGCAAGTCGCTGCCATTCTCGGCCTGCCGAAGGGCTGCTTCGCCGTCTTCGGCCTCTGCGTTGGTCACCCCGACCCGGCCCGCCCATCGCCGATCCGCCCACGCCTGCCGCAATCCGTCGTTCTGTACCATGAACGCTATGACGCGTCGCATGAGGCCGAGGGTATCGCCCTCTATGATGCCCGATTCACCGAACACCAACGTTCGGTCGGCCTGCCGCAATCCGGCTGGGTGTCGCGCGTGATGGACCGTATGGGCCGCATGCGCGGGCTCAGCGGGCGAGAGACGATGAAGGCGGCTCTGGCGGCTTTGGGCTTCCCGCTCGACTGAACTTCCATCTCGCGGGATTTTCCTGGCGGCGCGGAGCTTGTATGCAGTCCGCCCGCCACCGACGAGATGATGATGACCGACTCCCAAGCCGCCGAGACGTTGTTCCAGCAGGCGACCACGCTGGAAGCGCAAGGCCATATCGAGGCGGCGGAAGCGGCCTATCGCCAGGTCCTCCAGTCTCACCCGGCGCACGCCGCCTGCCTGCACGCGCTCGGCCTGATCGCCGCACGCCAGGGCGACACCCCACGCGCGATCACCTTCGTGCGGCAAGCGTTGGACGCGCAACCAGGCGACGCCGATCTGCACAACTCGCTCGGGACCTTCCTGGCCGCCAGCGGGGAGAAGACCGCAGCCATTGCCGCCTTCCAGGCCGCATTGGCCATCGACGACGCGCTGCCGATGACGCATGCCAATCTCGGCTCGGTGCTGCGCGATCTCGGCGAGACCGAGGCAGCACTCGCCTGTTTTCACCGCGCCGTGGAACTCGCCCCGGAACGCGCCGGGTTGCACGCCACGCTGGGCACCGCCCTGCAGCAAGCCGGGCGCATCAACGACGCGCTGCACAGTTTCGACCGTGCGGCGGAACTGCGCCCGGATATCGCGTTTCTGCACCTCAGCCGGGGCAATCTGCTGCGGGAGTTGGGACATCCCGCGCAGGCGCTGCATGCCTATGATCAGGCGCTTGCCATCGACCCGCTGTCGAGCGTGGCCCACACCAATCGCGGCCTCACCCTGCATGACCTCGGGCGCTTGCACGACGCGCTGGAAAGCCTGGATCGCGCGCTCGCTTTGGCCCCACAACTCGCCGCGGCCCATTTCAACCGCGCCAATTTGCTGCGCGACCTTGGGCGGCAGGAGCAGGCATTGGCGGCCTTTGATCAGGTGCTCGCCATCGATGCGGACAATGTCGGCGCGCTGGTCAATCGCGGCGCAGTGCTCAATGCGCTCGACCGCTTTGACGAGGCACTTGCCAGCGTCGAGCGTGCCTTGGCGCTGTCGCCCAACCATGCCGAAGCCATCAACAATCGCGGCAACATCCTGCAGGATCTCGGTCGCTACAACGAGGCGATCACCGCCTTCTCGGCGGCCCTTGCGGTCGTGCCCGATCAGCAAGACATCGCCTGGAATCTAAGCCTCGCACAACTCCAACAGGGCGATTACGCCACCGGCTGGAAGCTGCACGAGGCGCGCAAGCGCAAGCGCAGCCCGGTCGCCGATCTCGATTTCAGCGTCCCGCTCTGGCTCGGGGAGACCGATCTGCGTGGCAAGAAGCTGTTCCTGCGCGGCGAGCAAGGGCTCGGCGACACGCTGCAATTCTGCCGCTACGCCCTGCTGGCCAATCTGCGCGGGGCGAGCGTGACGCTGTCGGTGCAGACCCCATTGCTGCGCCTGCTGCGCCAACTCGGCCCCACCATCGACGTGATTGATTACGATCTCCGCCCGGCCAAACTTGATCTGCACGCGCCATTGATGAGCCTGCCGCTGGCATTCGGTACCACGCTCGACACCATCCCCACCCCCGGCGGATATCTGCGCGCCGCCGATGCAGATTGGTCGCGCTGGCTCGGCGTCCTCGGCGAGAAAAAGCGGCCCCGCATCGGTCTGGTCTGGAGCGGCAATCCCGCCCACCACAATGACCGCCACCGCTCGGTCGGCCTGCGTGCGATCCTGCCCTTGCTCGATTTCGACGCCGAGTTCATCAGCCTGCAGGCGGACGTCCGACCGGAGGATCAGCCGGTGCTGCGTGCGGTCTCCGAGATCCGCCATTTCGACGGAAAATTTCACGATTTCGCTGACACCGCCGGGCTGATCGCGACCGTTGATCTGGTGATCACGGTCGACACCGCCACCGCCCATCTCGCCGCCGCGATGGGCAAGCCCACCTGGATCATGCTGCCCTTCAACCCGGATTGGCGCTGGCTGCTCGGCCGCGACGAAAGCCCCTGGTATCGCTCGGTGCGCCTGTTCCGCACTGAAGGTCCCGCTGGGCGCGATGCGATGATCGCCAAGGTTCGGGCAGCACTCGATGAATAACCCGTGGGATGCGATACCGTAGTAATCGCAACAATCAAGAGTGGCTTTTCAATAATTATCCGGAACAATTAGATCAAGCATCCGCCCCGACGCTTCCTGGCATTTTCCAAAGCCTTCTCCCTTCTCACCCAGGTGATCACACCGCGCGGCAGCGGAATCTTGTAAGGCTCAGGCTTCGGGCGAGGCGCACGAGGCTTGCGCGGCCTCGGCGGTCGCGGAGCCGCGACCGTCCACGGCAACTCCACCGCCAGCGCCCGACACAAAGGCCGCAGCATGCGCTTGGCCTGCGGGGCCGCCTCCAGCAACGCGACCATCTCGGGCGTGGTCAGCAGGTCATTGAGTTGGTTGGTGAAATACGCCGCATTGTGCTTGCCGGCATCGAGCAGCCAGCCAAACTTGCGCGGCATCCGGACAGCTTGCTGGCTGGGCGCGCGCGGTCCCGCCTTGGCGGTTCGTGGCGACATAGGACGCAACATCCCGGCGCGAAACCGCACCAGCAACCGCTCGATCCGCCGATGGATCGCGCTCACCCGATTGTGGAACACCAGAGTCAGGCTCGGCTCCATCGCCCCCCAATTGGCAAACACCGCCATCAGCCCACGCAGAATCGTCCGCACACGTGCGGTGATCGGGTCGGATGCCTCCAGTGCGGGGGCCAATGGGAAGGGGAAATAATGCATCGACCAGTTTAAACCGCAACACGCCGGTGGTTTTCAACCAAAATCGTTCCCAATCACGTACAATAACGGAAAAATCGCAGGGTGGGACCCCGAAGGCACCCCACCCGACGCGCGCTCTGCAATTATCTCGCGTCGGCCACCAGCACCGGCTTCTCCCGATAGGCCACCGGGAACAACCGCTTCAAATTCTCCACCTTTGGCAGATCGTTATAGACGATATAGCCCGAGGTCGGATGCAGGGTGAGATAATCCTGATGATAGGCCTCAGCCGGATAGAACGCCCGGTCCGGCTCGATCTTCGTCACAATGCTCGCCTTGAACGTATGGGCGGCGTCGAGTTGTGCGATATAGGCCTGTGCCAGCTTGGCCTGTTCCGGCGTGGTCGGGAAGATCGCCGAGCGATATTGCGTCCCGTAATCCGGCCCCTGACGGTTCAGCTGGGTCGGATCATGCGCCACCGAGAAATAGATCTGCAGCAGCTTGCCGTAACTGATTTTGCTGGGATCGTAGACGATACGAACCGACTCCGCATGCCCGGTATTGCCGTTGCTGACTTTGTCATAATCCGCCGTCGCCTTGTCGCCCCCCGCATAGCCGGAGGTCGCGTTGATCACGCCCTGCACATGCTGGAACACACCCTGCACCCCCCAGAAACAGCCGCCCGCGAACACCGCAACTTCGGTTCTCTGCGCGCCAGGGGCCTCATCTTGGGCGGGGGCCGGAACCACCACGGCGTCTTCGGCGGCAGAGGCGGTGATCCCGGTGGCATAGGCCGCCAAGACCGCGAGGCCGCCAATCATCGCCGCCGGTTGGCTGAAACGCTGAATGGTTTGGCGCCATGTCGTCTTGTTGATCGGTGTCACGCGATGTTCCTCCGCAGGCATAAGGTCAGTCTGAATGAAAGGCACGTCGTCAGTCTCCAAAAACCTGACTCCGACGATCTGAAGACGTAACGCCTATAACGCGAAGTTAATCATCGGACCGCCCAAGCCCTCGTAGCCCGCATAAGCGAAGCGCAATGCGGGACCCACGCCGCCGTGGCCCCGCATTGCGTGGCACTTACGCGGGCCACGCTCCCCCGCGCCAAAATCCAACCACCAACCCA
>CAITEF010000036.1 GCA_903891315.1 uncultured Rhodospirillales bacterium
CAGCTGGTCAACGGCGTCCTGTTGGGCGCCACCTACGCGCTGTTCGCGCTCGGCTTCACGCTGATCTTCGGCGTGCTGCGGGTGATCAACCTGACCTATGGCTTCTATTTCTCAGCCGGCGCGTTCATCGCACTTTACCTCACGCGTGAAGCGGGCTTGCCGATTGCACTCGCCCTTCCGTTGGCGACCATCGCCGCCGGGCTGGTGGCGGTGACGCTGGACACGCTGCTGCTCACCCGGCTGCGCCATCGCCGCACCGCCGAACTCGATTCACTGATGGTCACGTTGGGCGCGGTGCTCGCACTCTATTCGGTGATGACAGCCTGGCTCGGCCCCGATATCCGCCGGTTTCCGCCGGGCGTGATCTCGGCGGACGCTTTCGAATTTCTTGGCACAAGGCTCACCTTGGCGCAGGGTCTTATCCTGCTGGCGAGCTTGGCGTTGGTGGCGGCGCTGATGGCCTTGCTGCGCTTCACCCGCCTGGGGCTGGCCATTCGCGCACTCGCCGAGAAGCCCGATGCGGCAGGGCTGATGGGCATTGATGTCGCCAACACCTCGCGGATTGTCTCGTTTTTGTCAGGTGCCTTGGCCGGGGCAGGAGGCGTGCTGATCGGGCTGAATTTCAACGCGATCCAGCCTTATATGGGCGAAAGCATGATGCTGCGCGGCTTCGTGGTGATCATCGTGGGTGGCATGGGCGACAGCCGGGGGGCCTTGCTCGCGGGCTTGGCGCTCGGCGTGATCGAGGTGCTGACGGCGGGCTATATCGATTCCGGCTTAAAGGAGACCGTCGCCTTCGCCATTCTGGTCGTCGTGCTGTGGACGCGTCCGCAGGGTCTGTTCGGCCGTGCCGTGGGGCAACGCGCATGACAATCCCCCCGTGGCTCGACGATTTCCTCTGGACCTACCAGAATCTTATCCACGGCCTCGGCGTGAACGGGCTGCTGGCGCTGTCGATGTATGTGGTCCTCGCGGTGGGCCAGCTGTCGCTCGGGCAGGCGGCATTCATGGGACTCGGCGCTTATTCCGGCGCATTGCTCTCGATGAAGCTGCATTGGCCGTTCGCGCTGGTGCTGCCCGCAAGCTGCGTCCCGCCCGTGGTCTTCGCCTTGATCATCGGGGTTCCGACATTGCGGTTGTCCGGCGTGTATCTGGCGATTGCGACCATCGGGCTGGGTGAGGTGCTGCGCTCGCTCTATCTCAAATGGGATTATGTCGGCGGTGCGCTGGGGCTGAACGGGATTCCAGAGCGCGCCGAGACCTGGATGATGTTCCTGGCGCTGGGTTTGGCGACATTGGCGCTGTTCCTGATCGGTCGCAGCCGCTTCGGCCGTGCGATGGAGGCAATGCGCGAGGATGCCACGGGGGCTGCCGCGATGGGGATCGATGTGCGGCGCTATCACCTCGTCGCCCTGGTGGCCTCCGCCGTGCTGGCCGGTCTCGCCGGGTCGCTGGCAGCTCATGCGTCCGATTTCATCAGCCCCAACGAATACGGCTTCGAGCCTGCGGTGACGATTTTGTCCTTCGCGCTGCTGGGTGGCATCGGCAATCCGCTGGCCCCGGTGGCGGGGGCGTGGTTCCTGACATTGCTGCCCGAATTGATGCGTGACCTGCCGGAAATCCGCCTCGCCTTGAACGGAGCGATCATCGTGCTGGCCGTGTTGTTCCTACCGCGTGGCCTGTTCGGCTGGCGGATGAAGCGGAGTGGTGCATGATGCTGCTCAGCACCCACAATCTCACCCGCCGCTATGCCGGTCTCGTCGCGGTCGATGCGGTGCGCCTGGAGATCCCCGAGGGCGGCATTCATGCGGTGATTGGCCCGAACGGTGCGGGCAAGACGACATTGTTCAACCTGCTCACCGGCATCGTGCCGCCGAGTGAGGGCGGGATCGTGTTCGATGGCCAGGACATTGCGGCACTGCCCGCGCATCGCCGCGCGGCCCTGGGCATGGCGCGCACCTTCCAGAACATCCGCCTGTTCTCTTCGATGAGCGTGCTGGAGAACGTGCTGACCGGGCTGCATCCGCGCCTTTCGGTGGGGCCGCTTGCAACCGTGCTGCGGCTGGACCGGTTCCGAGCCGAGGAGCGGGAGGCGGTGGCAAGTGCGAAGGCGGCGCTCGCGATGGTCGGTCTGGCGATGGAGGAAAACGCCCCCGCCGATGCGCTCTCCTATGGCGACCAGCGCCGCCTTGAGATCGCCCGCGCTCTGGTGGCCGCCCCGCGTCTGCTGCTGCTCGATGAACCGGCGGCAGGAATGAACCCGGCGGAGACGGCGGCGTTGGCCGATCTGGTGCGGCGAATTGCGGTGGGTGGGACGACGGTATTGTTGGTCGAGCACGATATGGGCTTCGTGATGGAACTCTCCGAGACGATCACCGTGCTGAATTTCGGCCGCAAGATCTTCGCGGGCACTCCGGAGCAAGTGCGTGCCGAGCCCGCTGTGGTGGAGGCCTATCTCGGCGCGCGGCTGGCGGCGAAATTGCGGGCGCAGGCGGAGGCCCAGCATGGCCAGTAGCCTGCACGTCACCGGACTGGAAGTGGCGTATGGCCGCACCGAAGCCGTGCGCGCGATTGATATCGACGTGCCGGCTGGCCGCGTGGTCTGCCTGATCGGGGCGAATGGTGCCGGCAAGACCAGCACGATGCGGGCGATCTCCGGCCTCAAGCGCCCGAAGGCGGGGCGGATTTTGCTGGATGGCGCTGATATCGCAGGCTTGTCCGCGCATCGGATCGCAGCCCTCGGCCTGTTGCAGGTGCCAGAGGGGCGGCAGGTTTTTTCGGAACTGACGATTGCGGAGAATTTGGCGCTCGGGGCCTATCTGGTGCGCGACAAGGCCGAGATTGCGCGGCGGCAGGACTCTGTGCTCGCCCGATTCCCACGTCTGAGCGAGCGGTTGGGGCAGGCGGCGGGATCATTGTCGGGTGGCGAGCAACAGATGCTCGCCCTTGGTCGCGCTCTGATGGGCGGGCCGAAAGTGCTGCTGCTCGATGAGCCGAGCATGGGGTTGGCCCCGCTTTTCGTCGACGAGATCTTCCACATCGTGGCCAACCTCAAGCGCGAGGGGACGACGATTTTGCTGGTGGAGCAGAACGCTTCGGCCGCGTTGGAAGTGGCCGATGACGCCTATGTGCTGGAGAATGGGCGGATCGTGCTGAGCGGCTCTGCGGCGGATGTTGCCGAGGACCCGAACGTGGCGGCGGCGTATTTGGGTGGGTAGTGTGGATGGTGTGGCGGGTCGTTGACCCGCCACCCGGCAATGTCAGACGATCTTCGTCTTCACCGTCCCCACACCCTCAACAAACCCCTCCAGCACATCGCCCTTCACGCAGGCGGCCACACCTTCGGGCGTGCCGGTGAAGATCACATCACCTGCCTCAAGCGTGACCAGCCCGGAGAGATACGAGATCGTCTCTGCAATCGACCAGATCAGCATCGACAGATCGCTCGACTGCCGCACCTGACCGTTCACTTTCAATTCGATCTTGCCCTTCGTCGGGTCCGGCAACGCGGAGGCCGGTACCATCATGCCGATGGGGCCGGAATGGTCAAAACCCTTGCCCATATCCCACGGACGGCCAAGCTTCTTCGCCTCGCCCTGCACGTCACGACGGGTCATGTCGAGACCGCAGGCATAGCCCCAAACGTGGCTCATCGCATCTTCAACGGCGATATTCGCCCCGCCACTCTTCAGCGCCACGACCAGTTCCATCTCGTGATGCAGGTCGGAAGTGCCCGGCGGATAGGGCATGTCGGCGTCGCCGGTCAGCAGCGCATCGGCGGGTTTGCAGAAGAAGAACGGGGCCTCGCGGTCCGGATCATGGCCCATCTCGCGCGCATGGGCGGCGTAGTTGCGGCCGACGCAATAGACGCGGCGGACCGGGAATTCCCCGCCACCGGCCACCGGAACGCTGGCCACCGGCGGTGGCGTGATCACGTAATTCGTCATATTGGAGTCCTTTCCCCCGAAATTCGGCGTTTTCGTATAGGCGGATGCTGCGCGCTGGCATAGCCGGGTGATATTTTTCGCGTCGCCAAATTCGGACGGTCCTGCCATACCGGGGGGCGGGGAGCCAGCCAGGGAGCGTCACGTGTCGACCGTCAGCCAATCAAAATCACTCTACCTTCAGGTGCTCGTCGCCATCGTGGCAGGCGTGCTGCTCGGGCATTTCGCGCCCGATCTCGCCAAAGAGTTCAAACCGCTCGGCGACGGCTTCGTGAAGCTGGTGCGCATGCTGATCGCACCGATCATCTTCCTCACCGTCGCAGTTGGCATCGGCAAGCTCGCAGGCACCGCCTCGGTCGGACGCATCGGTTTGAAGGCGATTGTCTATTTCGAGGTGCTTACAACGTTTGCGATGATCATTGGCCTGATCGTGGGCCAAGTGGTCGCCCCGGGTGTGGGGATGAATGCGGACGCCGCCAAGCTCGATCCCAAAGCGGTGGCCAGCTACATCAACGCGCCGCATATCAACGCGGTCGATTTCATCCTCAACATCATTCCCG
>CAITEF010000037.1 GCA_903891315.1 uncultured Rhodospirillales bacterium
ACGTTCTGGGTCGCGGCGCTTACTTGCGCGTTGACAGCGGCATTCAGCCCGAGATCGTGAAACCCTGCCAGATAGCGTTCCGCCTTTTCCGGGCTGTAGAAGCATTCGCGGATATGCACGCGAAATCCCTCGTCCTCGCTGTCCTGGCTGTCCGCCAGGCCCTTGGTGCGCGCGGCCTCTTGCGCCTCCAGATCAGGAAACATGTCGGGCAACGGATGGGCCATCGCCTTCCACCCGGGCAGGCCGTCGCTGACGATCAGGCGGCGGACATGGTCGGGATGGGCGAGCGTGTAGGCCAGCACGATCAGGCCGCCGAACGAATCCCCGACGAGATCGATCTTTTCTGCGCGCAAGGCCACCCGCAGCGCCTCAAGATCGGCAACTTGCGCGTCCAGCGTTTGCGGCGCATTTGGCGCCACCCGCGTCGAGCGGCCGTTCCCCCGCTGGTCATAAAACACCACTTTGCGGTGTTCGGACAGTCGCGTCCACAAGTCGTTTTGCACCATGTAGGCATGGGTCAGTCCGGGCCCGCCGTTTACGGCGACCACCGGAGGCCGCGTGGAATCGTGGCCAAGCACGTCATACGCGAGATCGACGTCCGTGGTGTGAACCATGCCGGTCGGCGCGGTCTGCGCCGCCGCTCCACTGGCGCAGGCCCCGAACAGAATCGCGGCGATCGAGAGCCGGATCAGGAGTTGCGCACGCAGCGAAGGCCGATTGATAGGGTGCGAAATGCATTGCATGAGTGTCGCCTTGGAAGCTGTATCGACACCGTCCTACCACGGTGAAATACCGTGGGCCACTCTTGCGCAGTTTGCCCACGCCGCGCGACACAGCCTGTAAAGCCGCCGATGAGCGCAGCCTATGCATCAAGCATAGACGTCTGACATGGTCCCGATTGACGGGAATGTAGCCAAGCGTTACATCTGATGCTATGAAGCCTGTCAGCTACAGCCGTTCGGCGCTCAAGGCCTTGCGCCGCATGCCAGCGGATGTGGCCCGGCGGATCATGGCAAAGGTGGATCAATATGCCGCCGATCCCGCGTCGCAGGCCAACAATGTCAAGGCGTTGCAGGGGCCTGAGGGAATCCGGCTGCGGGTGGGCAACTGGCGCGTGATCATGCGCGACGGCGAGGTTCTGGCGGTGCTCGAAATTGGCCCGCGTGGCAGCATTTACGAGGGCCAGGAGGGTCGCA
Source organism: uncultured Rhodospirillales bacterium (assembly GCA_903891315.1). GTDB lineage: Bacteria > Pseudomonadota > Alphaproteobacteria > Acetobacterales > Acetobacteraceae > CAIQQQ01. The sequence continues at coordinate 1,197 of CAITEF010000037.1, forward strand.
TGGGTGAAATGGTTTCGATCCCGGTTGAAGAATACCGGCGCCTGCTTGCCATTGCCGAAGGCGTGTCCGATGGGCTGGCCTATGATCGCGCCGTGGCCGGTCTGGCAGCGGGCGAGGATGAGCTGGTGCCTGCGGACATGGCCCGCCGCCTGATCGCGGGTGAGCCGCCGTTGCGGCTGTGGCGCGAATATCGCGGGCTGTCGCAGGCGGCGCTGGGCGAAAAGGCCGGCGTGAACCGGGTGCAGATCACCAATATTGAATCCGGCACCCGCACGGGCTCTGTCGCCACGCTCAAAAAGCTGGCCGATGCGCTGGGTATTGCGATCGATGATCTGATTTAGAGCGTGTTGCGATAAATCTGTACCACCGCGACGGAGCCGATTTATCGCAACACGCTCTAGCGCGCGGCGGGACAAGGTCGGGCTGTTCCGGGCATGCCGCGCAACCGCATTGCGCCCGCACGACGCACCCCCAAAAAACAACAGAGGAAAACCCATGACCAACCTTACCGAACGTTTCGGCCAGGCGCTTGCCTATGCCACCGCCATCCACCGCACGCAGCGGCGCAAGGGGACCGATATTCCCTATGTGGCGCATCTGCTGGGGGTGGCGGCGATTGCGCTCGAGCTGGGGGCGAGCGAGGATCAGGCGATTGCCGCCTTGTTGCACGATGCGGTGGAGGATCAGGGCGGGTTGCCGCGGCTGGAGGATATTCGCGCGCGGTTTGGCGAGGCGGTGGCGGCGATCGTCGAGGA
>CAITEF010000038.1 GCA_903891315.1 uncultured Rhodospirillales bacterium
ACCATTGCGTCTTCTCGCGGTCCGACGGGGCCGGAAGGGCGACGACGCGGCAATGGCGCGGGTTGACGCGCTGGGTGATGCGCTTGATCACGCCGCCCTTGCCCGCCGAGTCACGGCCTTCGAACAGCACGACCATTTTCAGCTTCTTGTGCGTCACCCATTCCTGCAGCTTGACCAACTCGGCCTGCAGGCGCAGCAGCTCGCCGAAATAGAAGCGGCGGTCGACCGTGCTTTTCTTGTGCTTGGCGAGCAGCTCGCGCAGCTCCGCAGGAATGCGGGAATCGTCGACTTCGAGTTCCAATTCCTCGTCGAAATCGTCTTCCAGTTCCACATTCACCCAAGATTGCTCGGTGGAATTCTGTGTCTCTTTGGTCATCTGTCACCCGCTCCCTGACGATGCTTCCTGCTAGCCGATGGGATCGACAGTGATATGACAGTTGCGTGAACAATACGAGGCAAACGTATCTGCCGGGGAAAGATCAGCCGCCGCGTTCGCGTTTGATGCGGTCCCAGGCGGCGTTGATCCGTGCCACCTTGTCGCCCGCCTTGGCCACATCCTCGGCGGCGGCACCGCGGCTGGACAGCACATCGGGATGGTTCTCGCGCACCAGCACTTTCCACGCCGCGCGGGCTTCCTCCACCGAGGCGCTGCGCGGGATGCCGAGCGCCAGATAGGGATCTTCGCTGTCATCGGTCATGTGTCGGTTGGCGCGCTGGCCGCTGGCGCGCTCCCAGGCGAGGCGGTCGAGCCCGAAGGCGCGCGCGATGGCGGCGAGAAGTTCCTGCTCGCGGCGATTCACCGGGCCGTCCGCGTTGGCGATGGTGAACAAAGCGGTCAGCACATCCTCCAGCGTTCCGGGTGCGTCGACGAAAGCGGCCCCGAGTTGGGTGGCGTAGCGGATCGGGTCTTCCTCGCTGTCCCGCGCGCGGTCGAACAGTTGGCCGATATCCTTCACCGCTTCGGGCGGGATGCGGAAGGCGCGCTTGAAGGCGTCGATCTCGACGCGTTTGACCGGCCCGTCGATCTTGGCGGTTTTGGCGGCGAGCACCACCACGCCGACTGCGAACAATTGCTCGCGTGCGCCCGGCATGAAGGAGATCTGGTTGAAGCCGCCGCCAAACGGGATGAACTGGGCAAAATTCGGGAACGCACCCGCCTTGCCCATGCCTTCCTCGGCCGCATGCCCGAAGGCAGCCCCCATCACCGCGCCAAATGGCCCGCCCATGGCAAAGCCCGCCATTGCGCCGAAGATCTTGCCCCACATACCTCGTCAACCACCTGTCGGATTGTGCGCTGCATACCACGTGGGGATGAACATTCGCAAAATCGTCGTACAAAAAAGCATTGCCGATGCTGCCCTTCCGCAACATGCCTCTTGCACCGCAGCGCGGCCTGTTTTCTTGTCGCTGCGGCTCATGAGGTGGTGAATGACCGGCGCGAAGTGGCAGTTCTGGGTGGATCGTGGCGGCACATTCACCGATATCGTCGCACTCGCGCCGGATGGCTCGCTGCAAACCCACAAATTGCTGTCCGAGAACCCGGAACGCTATGGCGACGCGGCAGTGGCGGGCATCAAGGCGGTGCTCGGATTGCAGCCGGATGATGTGGTGCCGAAGGGCGTCATTGAATGCGTCAAAATGGGCACCACGGTTGCCACCAATGCGCTGCTGGAGCGCAAGGGTGAGCGGGTGCTGCTGGTCGTCGAACCCGGATTCGCCGACATGCTGCGCATCGGCAACCAGACCCGTCCGCGTTTGTTCGACCTCGCCATCACCCGCCCCACGATGCTCTATGAACACGTGGTGGAAGTCGCAGGCCGGGTGGACGTGCACGGACGCGAGTTGCAACCGCTCGACGAGGCAGCCGCCCTGCGCGCCTTCGAGACCGCCCGGGCCGAGGGCATTATGGCGGTGGCCATCGTACGGATGCATGCCTGGAAATATCCCGACCACGAAGCCCGCCTGGCTGCCATCGCACGGCATTCCGGCTTCTCGCAGGTCTCCGTCAGCCATGAGGCGAGCCCACTGCTTCGGATCGTGCCGCGCGGGGACACCACGGTGGTGGATGCCTATCTCTCGCCGATCCTGCGTCGCTACGTCGATCAGATGGAGCGCGAGCTGCGCGGCGTGAAGCTGTATTTCATGCAGTCCAGCGGCGGCTTGATCGAGGCCAGCCAGTTCCAGGGCAAAGACGCGATCCTGTCCGGCCCCGCCGGTGGCATCGTCGGTGCCGCCCGCACCGCGTCGCTGGCCGGATTCGACCATGTGATCGGCTTCGACATGGGCGGCACCTCAACCGACGTGGCACTGTATGCCGGGGCGTTCGAGCGGGCGTTCGAGACGGAAGTCGCTGGCGTGCGGATGCGGGCACCGATGCTGGCGATCAACACGGTGGCTGCCGGTGGCGGCTCGATCCTGCATTTCGACGGCGCACGGCTGCGCGCCGGACCGGACAGTGCGGGGGCCAATCCGGGTCCGGCCTGTTATCGCAGAGGCGGGCCGCTGGCGGTGACGGACGCCAATGTCTGCGTCGGCAAGATCCAGCCCAAGCATTTCCCGACGATCTTCGGCCCGCACGGCAACCAGCCGCTCGACAGTGCCACCGTGCAGGCGAGGTTTGCTGCCCTCTCCCGCGAAATCGCGGCGCAGACCGGGCAGACCCAGGACCCGCGAGATGTCGCCGAGGGCTTCCTGCGCATCGCGGTGGCCAACATGGCCAATGCGATCAAGCAGGTCTCGGTGCAGAAGGGCCATGACGCGACGCGGTTTGCTCTGTGCTGTTTTGGCGGTGCAGGCGGGCAGCATGCCTGTCTGGTGGCGGACGCGCTCGGCATGGAGACGGTGTTCATCCATCCCTATGCGGGCGTCCTCAGCGCCTACGGGATGGGGCTCGCCGATCAGCGTGTGCTGCGCGAACAGGCCATTGAGATGCCGTTCGATGAGGCGGCGATGGCGGAGGTGTTCCGCGTCGGCGAGGCGCTGCAGGACGCGGCGATCGCCAGCCTTCTCACCCAAGGTGCGCCACGCGAGACCATCTCATCGGCCTACAAGCTGCACCTGCGCTACGCTGGCACGGAGGCGGCACTGGAAATCGCGCTCGGCACCATCGCCGAAATGACCGAGGCCTTCACCAACGCCCACCGCGCCCGGTTCGGCTTCGCGAGCCCGGGACGCCGATTGATGGTCGAAGCGGTGTCCGTCGAGGCGGTAAGTCCGGGCGAGAAGGTGATCGAGGCCGAGTTGCCGCGTCGTATGGCGGGAAGCCTGATTTCGGTGGATATCGTCGAAATCTGGAGCGGCGGACGCGCGCATGCGACGCCTGTGTTCGAGCGCACGGAACTTATGGCCGGTGACCGGGTGATCGGCCCGGCTTTGATCCGCGAGGCCAATGCCACCACGGTGATCGAGCCGGGCTGGCAGGCGCGGGTTACCGGGCGGGATCACATGATCCTCACCCGCGCGGTGCCGCGCAGCGATCAAGTGCCGGCGGGCGATCTGTCGCGGCCCGATCCGGTGTTGCTGGAACTGTTCAACAATCTGTTCATGAATGTCGCCGAACAGGCGGGTGCTGTGCTGGAGAACACCTCGCACAGTGTGAACATCAAGGACCGCCTCGATTTCTCCTGCGCGATTTTCGACAGCGAAGGCCATTTGGTCGCCAATGCGCCGCATGTGCCGGTGCATCTGGGGGCGATGGGCGAGAGCGTGCGCACCGTCATCCGCCGTCGCGGCAACACGCTCAAACCGGGTGATTCGATAGCCCTCAACAACCCTGCCGATGGCGGTACCCATTTGCCGGACGTGACCGTGATCACCCCGGTGTTCGACCCGGCCGGGCGCGAAATCCGCTTCTTCGTCGGCAGCCGTGGCCACCACGCCGATATCGGCGGATTGACACCGGGCTCCACCCCGCCCAACTCGCACACCATCGAGGATGAGGGCGTGGTGCTCGACGATTTCCTGCTGGTCAGCCAGGGCGATTTCCGCGAGGAGGCGTTCCGCGAGGCGCTTTCCTCGGCGAAATATCCGGCACGCAGCCCGGATGTGAACGTCGCCGACATCAAGGCGCAGCTCGCCTCCAACGCGAAGGGCGTGTCCGAACTCTCCCGCGTGGTGTCGCAATATGGCTGGCAGATGGTGCGCGCCTATATGGGCCACGTGATGGACAACGCTGAAGCCAGCGTCCGTCGGGTGCTGGAGAAGCTGGAAGACGGGGCGTTCGATTACGAGATGGATGACGGCTCGCATATCCGGGTCGCCGTCACCGTCAACCGCCGCGAGCGCACAGCGAAGATCGACTTCACCGGCACATCACCGCAGCGGGGCGACAATTTCAACGCGCCGTCGGCGGTGTGCAATGCCGTGGTGCTCTATGTGTTTCGATGCTTGGTGGGTTCTGACATCCCGCTCAATGATGGCTGTCTGAAGCCGCTGGAAATCATCCTCCCGCCTGGCACGTTGCTCTCGCCGTTGCCGGGTGCTGCCGTGGTGGCGGGCAACACCGAAGTCTCCCAAGCGGCGTGCAACGCGCTGTTCGGCGCGGTGGGGGCGATTGCCTGCAGCCAGGCGACGATGAACAACTTCCTGTTCGGCAACGAGACGCTGCAATATTACGAGACGATCTGCGGCGGCACCGGCGCCGGACCGGGCTTCGACGGCACGTCGGCGGTGCATTCGCACATGACCAACACTCGGATGACTGACCCGGAAGTGCTGGAATTGCGCTATCCGGTGATCCAGGAGCAATTCTCGATCCGCCGAGGTTCGGGTGGGGCTGGGCATTGGCATGGCGGCGATGGGGCCACGCGCAAGATCCGCTTCTGCGAGAAGATGACGGCCGTGGTTGTCGGTTCACGGCGACGTGTGGCACCTTTCGGGCTGGCGGGCGGTGCTGACGGCGCGCGCGGTGAGGATTGGGTCGAACGGGCCGATGGGCGGATCGAGAAGCTCGCCGGCTCAGATCGGGCGGAGCTCGAACCGGGAGATGCTGTTGTGATCAACACACCCGGCGGCGGCGGATACGGCACGGCTTCGTGATCGGCCACCTGCCCCGCAACGCGCTGATCGGCTTTGCCGTCCTGCTTTGGGCGACGCTGGCGGCTGCATATCTGGTGCCGCCAATACTGGACTGGAACCGATACCGCACCGATATCGCAGGGCTGATCTCGCACGAGCTTGGGGAGGACTTGGCCATCGCAGGCCCGGTCCATATCGTGTTGCTGCCGCAGCCGCTGCTGGTGGTGGACGATGTGGCGCTTACCGACGTGACGGACCATCTCGTCATGCGTGCGCGCGAATTGCGCTTGCAGGTGGCGTTCTGGCCTCTCCTGGCCGGGCGGGTTGAGACGCGGGAGCTGGTGCTGAGCGGCTTTTCGCTCGAATCCGGCTGGCCACTCGGCCCTCTCGCTGGTCGGCTGCACCCGCCGAGCTGGCTTTCCTCGTTCTCGGCCCGCATTGAGGATGGGACGCTCCACATTGGGTCGACGACATTGTCGCATCTGGACGCGACCTTGCGTCTGCTGCCAGATTCGGGCGGCATGTCGCTGGCTGGCGGCGTTGAGTTCGCCGGATTTCCCTGGCGGATCGCAGCCCATCTGACCCCGCAGGGCGGTGACGGCGCGGCCGGGTTCGACGCGGCCCTTGAGGGGATGAACCGCGTCGGCGGTGCCAATGCCACGTTCTCCGGCCAGCTGACCGCCGACGGTGCCATGCGCGGCCATGTCAGCCTGCGCGGCCCCGATCTGGCTCAGCTCGCCACTGCCCCGCTCGCGCTGCCGACTGGGCCGTTCAAGGCGGAGAGTGATATCGATCTGCGTGGCGACAGCGCCAGCTTGCAGGAGATTGCCTTCGATTTCGGCTCGCTGGCGTTGCGCGGCAATGCCAGCGTCTCTGGCGTGCAGCCCCGCCGGATCACCACCAAGCTGGCTGCGGCCAAGCTCGATCTGGATGCCTGGCTGCCCGCGCTGCTGCGCTTGGACACCCTGCCCACTGCGTTCGTGACCAATGTCGATCTCTCCGCCGAGGCGGCAACGCTGGCCGATGGCACGCTGCACCAGTTGCACGCGGCGGCCGACATCTCGTCCGGCGAGACCATTCTGCGTGATGTGAGCGCCACCCTGCCGGGAGCCGCCAAGCTCGCGCTGTCCGGCACGCTGCATCACGGCGCAGTTCCGCATCTGGACGGCAAGCTGGCGCTCGACGCCCCAGCACTGCGCGACAGTTTGGCGTGGTTGTCGGGTGCCGGGCTGATCGACACCTCCAGATTGCCGCTGGCAATGCTGCACAGCTCTAATCTGCGGGCCGCGATCGGGATGGATGTCGCCAAACCATTGGCGATTTCACTCACCGACCTCAATGGCATGATCGATGCAAGCCATGTCCAAGGCAGCGCCACGCTGCGGCCTGGCGCGCGGCTTGGGGTGGTTTCTTCGCTGGACATCGACCGGCTCGGGCTTGACGATTTTCTGCCGAACGACGTCACACTGGCCGGGGTGCCAGCGCGGTTTGGACGCACCGATCTCGACGTCAATTTGCGCATTCAACGGGCCACGCTGGCCGGAGAGACGATCTCGCCATTGCAGATCGACGCTGCCATGGACGGCAGAAGCTTGGCGTTGCGCCGCGTCGAAGCGGTTCTGCCCACAGGCCGGCTGGTGGCCTCCGGACAGCTCGCGGCCGACGGGAAGATCATCGAAGGCCGGCTCGACGTCTCGGCCAATCCGGAAGCAATTGACCAATTCGCCCGGTTTTTGCCTGGCTTTGTCGTCACCCATTTGCCGCGCCAGAAATTGGTGCTGTCGGCACAGGCAGAGGGGCCGCCGAACGCGCTGGCTCTGCACGCGATGTTGGACATCGACGACCTGCACGCCCGCGCAGCCCCGCTGCTCGACCTGAATGCCCGGACCTGGCGTGGCAGTTGGGCGCTGCGCCATCCTGGCGCATACCGCCTGCTTGAACTATCCGGCTGGGCGAACACGCGGGGCTGGCTCGGCGAGGGGTCGTTCTCGGCCTCGGGCACCGTGTCCGGCACCGGCCTGCCCTGGGCACCGACCAGCCTGCACAGTGACGGCTTCGACCTTGCCGCTGGATTGTTGCGCGCGAGTTTTGTGCTGGATGTCGCACTTGGCGACACGCCGGGGGTGACCGGACGGGTGACCGCCGACACGCTGCCATTGCCGCTGCCTGCGTTGCGCAGTTCGGATCCGCTCCGTCTGGAAGCCCTCGCGGGCTGGCAGGCTTCGATCAAGCTGACGGCAAGCGAAGTGCAAGGCGATTTGCAGCCGATGCTGCAACAGGCCAGTGCCATGGTTTCGCTGAACGCAGGCGTGCTCAAACTTGACGATGTCACCGCCCGTCTCTCCGGCGGCACTGTCACCGGCCACGCTATCTTTGACTCCGCCTCGATGCCGCCGCTCGCCGGCGCCGATCTGCAAATCGCGGCTGCCACGCCGTCGGAGAAACTGTTCGACCTGCCGCTCGATGTGGTCGGCGGCAGCTTGGATGCAGCGCTGCATCTGAGCGCCAACGGGTTCAGCCCAGGTGCCCTGCTTTCCACGCTTGCGGGCCAGATCCAGCTCACGTGGCGCGACGGCGCTTTGGACGGCGTGGACCTCGCCCGGATGGGGAGCAAGTTGGAAGATGCCGATCTGCACATGGCGCTGCTCGATGGCAGCACCGCATTCCAGCAGGCCGACATCACCGCCGAAGTGCAGAACGGCGCGCTGCGCTTTGCCGGGTCGAGCTTCAAGGGGCAATCCGGCCGGATCGATCTCACTGGCATGGTTGATCTGGTCGGTCGCAACGAGGAACTGCGTCTGGTGCTGGTTCCCGCCGTCACCAGCCCGCCCGTGCTGGCGCTGACGTTGAGTGGCAAGATCGACGCCCCCATCCGCAGTGCCGACTTTACCGATGCGGTTCGCTGGCGCGCGCAATTCGCTCCACCTCCGGCACCAGCTGCGCCGACCGTATCGCCTGTGGTCCCCACACAGCCGCCAGCCTCTGGCAAGGGTGGCAATGCCGCGCCGCCGCCGTCAAAGCCGTCGACACCACCGGTCGCTCCGCCAGTGCCTCCGAAACCAAAGCCGCCAGCCGCCAGTCCCACACAACCGGCGACACCGCCCCGCTGAGTCCCGACGACAAGGTATTTCGTTCAGCGCAATCGCCGCCCAGGCGCGCTTGCGGGGACGATGCAGCCCTCGACATCGTCGAACACCCAATGCGCGAGTGCGATCAGATGCTCGGCTGCTATTCGGCAACCGGCGCGGTCCGCGTCTTCGGCGAGATGCAACAGCCGGTCAGACAGTACCAGCTTGCTGGGTGGGGCGGATGAGACATAGGCGGACAGAGAAGCAGACATCGCAAAAACCTCCGCAGACAGGGATTTTTCCCAGGCGACGAGGAGGCTTTTGCCGCCCCGCCGGCGTCTTTCGCTGAGGTGATTGAACAGCAGAGAGGTTGCGCAATCGTTAAGAAACGCGTCCGGTAAGCGCGAAAACGCGCAAAGCCGACGCCAGGGGACGATCCGCACCGCGCGCTGCGTCGAGATCCGTCACCAGACGCGACAGGCTGACGCCTTGCGAAGCCGCTTGCGCCTCCAGAACAGCCCAGAATTCCGGCTCCAGCGCCACCGAGGTCCGGTGCCCAGCAAGGGCGAAGCTGCGTTTGACCAAGCCTGTCATGCCAGACGTTCCACGGCCCATCGCGCCGCCTCGGCAACCGTCGGATCGGCGTCTTCGGCGTATCCCTGCGCCACCGGAAGCAGCGAAGGATCGGCGGAATTCCCGATTCCGATCAACACATTGCGCAGAAACCGCCGCCAGCCGATGCGCTTGATCGGCGAGCCAGCGAAATGGGCGCGAAAGCCGGCTTCGCCGAGGGACGCAAGGTCAGCAAGAGCAGGGGCCGTGAGATCAGTGCGCGCCTGCAATTTGGCATGGTGTGTCGCCTGGGCGAACCGGTTCCACGGGCAGACGGCCAAGCAATCGTCGCAGCCATAGATGCGGTTGCCGATGGCGGCGCGGAATTCGTGTGGGATCGGGCCGTCATGCTCGATGGTGAGATAGGCGATGCAACGTCGCGCATCCAATTGATACGGTGCGGGAAATGCGTCGGTCGGGCAGGCCGTCAGGCAACGCGTGCAGGTGCCACAGCGATCCGCGTGCGGCAAGCTGGGGGCGAGATCGAGCGTGGTCAGAATTTCGCCGAGAAACAGCCAGGAGCCATGCTGGCGCGAGACCAGATTGGTGTGCTTGCCCTGCCAACCCAACCCCGCCTGCGCGGCGAGCGGTTTTTCCAGCACCGGGGCTGTATCGACAAAGACTTTCACCTCACCGTCGAAGCGCGAGACGATGAACTGGGCGAGGTGTTTGAGCAAGCCCTTGACCAGATCGTGGTAGTCGCGATGGCGGGCGTAGACAGAGATTCCACCGGTTTTCGGCGCTGATAGATGCGCGAGCGGGTCGGAGTCCGGCGTGTAGCTCACGCCCAGCGAGATCGCCGAGACAGCGTCAGGCCAAAGAGAGTCCGGGCTTTCACGCTGTCTGGCGCGGTCCTCCAGCCAGGCCATTGAGCCGTGGCGGCCCTCGGAGATGAACTCGCGAAACCGCGCGCGCGTCTCTTCGCTAAGTGTCGCGCGCGAAAACCCCACCGCGTCGAAACCAAGCGTTAACGCTTTCGCCCTTATGCTGTCACCCGCGTCCACGATAGGGCGGCACTCCCTGGTCGGGCACCCACACGCCGGCGGGGGCGGGGCCGGTCTGCCAGAAGACGTCGATGGGAATGCCGCCGCGTGGATACCAATAGGCCCCGATACGCAGCCAGATCGGGTCCAAAGTCTCGGCGATGCGGGTGGCCACCTTCATCGAACATGCCTCGTGAAAGGAGCCGGTATTGCGAAAACTCGCCAAAAACAGCTTGAGGGATTTGCTTTCGACAATCCAATCGCGTGGCACGTAGTCGATCACCAGATGGGCGAAATCCGGCTGGCCGGTGAGAGGGCAGAGCGAGGTGAATTCCGGGGCGGCGAACCGGATGAGATATTGTGCGTCCGGGCGGGGATTGGGCACGCGCTCCAGCACCGCCTCGTCCGGCGAAGTGGGGGCGGCAACGTATTTCCCGAGTTGGGTCAGGCCTGCATAGTCTTCGGTCATCGATCCCCCTCCGCCCAGCGCGCGCGCACCGCGTCTGCGTGCTCGGCCAGACGTCCTTCGGCGATGGCGGCGCGCTGGCCTGCCATCAAATCCTGATAATATTGGATGTTGTGCCACGTCAGCAGCATTGGCCCCAACATCTCCTCGCAACGGAACAGATGATGCAGATAGGCGCGCGTATGCTTGGTGCAAAGCGGGCAACCGCATTCCGGATCAAGCGCCCCGTCATCGGCGGCGAAGCGGGAGTTGCGCACGTTGAAAATCCCGCGTCGCGTGAAGGCGCGCGCGGTGCGACCGGCGCGGGTGGGCATCACGCAGTCGAACATATCCACCCCCCGCGCCACAGCACCGAGCAGATCATCCGGCGTGCCGACACCCATCAGATAGCGTGGTTTGTCGGCGGGCAAAGCGGGGGCGGTGTAGTCGAGTGCTGCAAACATCGCCTCCTGCCCCTCCCCCACCGCGAGCCCGCCAATGGCGTAGCCCTCGAAGCCGAACTTGGTGAGTGCATCGACCGATTGCAGTCGCTGATCGCGGAACACGCTGCCTTGGACGATGCCGAACTGGCCATAGCCTGCACGCGGCACAAAGGCCTCGCGCGACACCGCCGCCCAGCGCATCGAGAGCTCCATCGACTCCCGCGACTGTTCCTCGGTTGCCGGAAACGGGGTGCATTCGTCGAACGCCATGGTGATGGTGGCGTCGAGCTGATGCTGGATTTCGGTGGAGCGCGCGGGCGTCAGGCGGTGCTTGGAGCCGTCGATATGCGATTGAAACGTGACGCCGTCACGGTCGAGTTTGCGCAACCCGGCCAGCGACATCACCTGAAATCCGCCGGAATCGGTCAGGATCGGCCCTGGCCAATCCATCATCTTGTGCAAACCACCCAGGGCCGCGACGCGGTCGGCACCGGGGCGCAGCATCAGGTGATAGGTGTTGCCGAGGATGAGTTTTGCCCCCGTCGCGCGAACACTGTCCATCATCATCGCCTTGACGGTGCCCGCCGTGCCGACCGGCATGAAGACGGGGGTCGCGACATCGCCATGGGCGGTGTGCAGCGTGCCAAGACGCGCCGCGCCGTCAGTCGCTTCGCAGGTCCAACTCAGGCTCATGAAGCTCGTTCCAACAGGGAGGAATCGCCATAGGAGAAGAAGCGATAGCCGGTTTCGATGGCGTGGCGGTAGGCCGCACGCATGCGCGCCTCGCCTGCGAAGGCGCAGACCAGCATGAACAGCGTCGATTTCGGCAAATGGAAATTCGTCATCAGCAGATCGGCGGAGTGGAAACGGTGGCCGGGGACGATGAAAATATCGGTCTCGCCCTGGAACGGGTGGATGCCGCGCGCGTCAGACGAACTTTCCAGCAGGCGCAAAACGGTGGTGCCGACCGAGATGATACGTCCGCCATTGGCGCGAATGGCGTTGAGCCGCGCGGCACTCTCGGGCGTGATCTCGCCGCGCTCGGCATGCATGCGGTGTTCGGCCACGTTCTCGGTGCGCATCGGCAGGAAAGTGCCCGCGCCCACATGCAGGGTGATCGTCTCGCGCAGAATGCCCGCCGCGTCCAGGCTCGCCAGCAGCGCGGGGGTGAAGTGCAGACCCGCCGTCGGCGCCGCGACCGCACCTTCATATTGGGCAAAAACCGTCTGATAATCCTGCGAATCCTGCTCAGTCGGGCCTTGCGGACGGTCGATATAGGGGGGCAAGGCCAACGCACCCGCGCGGCGCAGCGCGTCGGCGAAGGCGTCGCCCTCCAGGGAGAAGCGCAGCACAACTTGGCCGTCTCGTGGCAAGGTGACGACCTGTGCCTGCATCGTGGTATCGCCGTCGATGTCGAGCACGTCACCCGGCTTGAGCTTGCGGGCGTTGCGCGCGAGGGCCGACCAGGCGCCGTCTGGCAGCGGACGGTCGAGCGTGATCCCGATCCGCGCTCCCCCACGATGGGCGGAGAGTTGAGCTTGGATCACCTTTGTGTCGTTGGCGACCAGCACATCTCCGGGGCGCAAAATCGACGGCAAATCACGGAAAATGCGATCTTCAAGGTTCTGACCAACCCTCAGGAGCCGCGCCGAATCGCGCGGGCGCGCCGGTTCATGCGCGATGCGGTCTTCGGGAAGCTCGAAATCGAAATCGGAGGTGCGCAACGACAAACGGGATCAAACGTCCAGATAGCTGGCAATCTCGATCAGATTGCCTTCCGGATCGCGGCAATAGACCGACGTCATCGGCCCAAGCGCCCCAGTCTTCGGCACCGGCCCCTGCACCACCGCGACACCGCATTTCTGCATATGGGCGATAATCTCATCCGGCCCGACGGCGGTGATGAAGCACAGATCGGCGGTGCCGCTGCGCACCTGATCGGAGGTGTGCCAACGGCGCAAATCGGCGGAGACCGGGCGGAGGTTCACCTTCTGGCCGCCGAATTTCAGAGCGGTGCGGCGCTCCTCGCCGAATTCCTCGCGGTCCATGCCGAGCACGCGCTGATACCAGGACGCCAACACATCGACGTCCTCGCAATGCAGAACGAGGTGGTCCAGCCGATCAACCGTGAAGCGCATCAGCCCACACCCTCGTAGAAATCATTGCCTTTGTCGTCCATCACGATGAAGGCCGGGAAATCTTCCACTTCGATTTTCCACACCGCTTCCATGCCGAGTTCCGGATATTCCAGCACTTCGACATGGCGGATGCAGTCCTGCGCCAGACGGGCTGCCGGGCCGCCAACCGAGCCGAGATAGAAGCCGCCATACGCTTTGCAGGCATCCTTCACCGCCTTCGAGCGATTGCCCTTGGCGAGCATCACGAACGAGCCGCCCGCGGCCTGGAATTCGGCGACGTAGCTGTCCATCCGCCCCGCCGTGGTGGGGCCGAACGAGCCGGTTGCCATGCCGGTCGGCGTCTTGGCCGGGCCCGCGTAATAGACCGGGTGGTTCTTGAGATACTCGGGCAGGCCCTGGCCTGCATCCAGGCGCTCTTTCAGCTTGGCATGCGCGATGTCACGCGCGACGACCATCGTGCCGTTCAGCGACAGGCGGGTTTTCACCGGATATTGGCTGAGCAGCTTGCGGATCGCGTCCATCGGCTGGTTGAGATCGACGCGCACCACCTCGGCACCGAGATCCTCGGCGGTGGTCTCCGGCAGATATTTGTGCGGGTCGCGCTCCAGCGCTTCGAGGAACACGCCCTGGGGCGTGATCTTCGCCTTGATCTGTCGGTCGGCCGAGCAGGACACGCCGATGCCGATCGGCAGCGAGGCACCGTGGCGCGGCAGGCGGACGACGCGCACGTCGTGGCAGAAATACTTGCCGCCGAACTGCGCGCCGATGCCGTTGTTGCGCGAGATTTCGAGGACGGTCTTTTCCATCTCGAGATCGCGGAACGCATGGCCGGATTTGTCGCCGCTGGTCGGCAACGCGTCGAGCCATTTGGTGGACGCCAGCTTGACGGTCTTGAGATTGGTCTCAGCCGAGGTGCCGCCGATGACAATCGCGAGATGATAGGGCGGGCAGGCCGAGGTGCCGAGCGTCATCATCTTGGTGGCGAGGAATTCCGCCAGTTTCTTCGGGTTCAGGACCGCGCGGGTCTCTTGGAACAGAAAGGTCTTGTTGGCCGATCCGCCACCCTTGGCGACGAACATCAGATGGAATTCGTCGGCGTGGTGCTCACCGGGGGCAGCGTAGATGTCGAACTGCACCGGCAGATTGTTGCCGGTGTTGACCTCGTCGAACATGGTGATCGGTGCCATCTGCGAGTAGCGCAGATTGGTCTCGGTGTAGGTGCGATGCACGCCGTAGCTCATCGCCTCTTCTTCGTCGCCCGACACCCAGACGCGCTGGCCCTTTTTGCCGAAGACGATGGCAGTCCCGGTGTCCTGGCACATCGGCAGCACGCCACCGGCGGCGATGTTGGCGTTCTTCAGCAGATCGATGGCAACGAAACGGTCATTCGCCGAGGCTTCGGGGTCGTCCAGAATCGCGCGCAGCTGAGCCAAATGCGCCGGGCGCAGCAGATGCGAAACGTCGTGGAAGGCCTCAAAGGCGAGGTCGGAGAGCACGTTGGGCGCGATCTTCAGCACCGTCTTGCCTTCGACCTCGATGGTCGAGACGCCGTTGATGTCGAGTTTGCGGTAAGGCGTTGGGTCCTCACCGAGCGGGAACATCGTCGAGAAATGGAAACTCTCAGGGCGGGACGGCATCGAATGATCGGGCATGGGGGGCTGCCTTCAGGTGAGACGACGGGAGATCAGCTTTCCTTGCCGGGCTGACGGCGACGGAAGGCGTCGAGACTGACGACTTGCGGGGCGGCATCGCCCTCGGGCTCGGATTCAGGCACTGGGGCGGGCGGCAAATCCTCTTCCAGCGCACCGTTGTCGGAGGCGGCGACGTGGAATTGCAGGCCGTAGCGCACATAGGGGTCGGCGAAGGCGGTGACCGCCTGGAGCGGGATGGTCAGCGTCGAGCCGATGCCGCCGAAGGAGAGGCCGACGGAAAAGATGCCGGCATTCTCGTCCACCGTCAGATCCCAGAATTGGTGCTGCAGGACGATGGTCATTTCTTCCGGGTATTTCGCGCGCAGACGGGCCGGGATGTCGGTGCCGGGGTGGTCGGTGCGGAAGGTGATGTAGAAATGATGCTCGCCGGGCAGGCCGTGAATCGAGACATGGCGCAGCGCCCGCACCAGAACATGGCGCAGCGCTTCCTCTGTCCATTCGTCGTAGGGAAGCAGGCTGTCAGGCGCGTCGTTGTCGGTCTCGTCCATGCGATCCTCGTGTCTGAGGGGGTTGATTAGTCTTCTCGGGGCCGGGTGAGAAGTCCGCCGGACGCAATTCGGCCAGGAAAAGCGCCGCGTGCGGTGACCGGGAAAGTGGGGGGCATTCTGTTGCCCGGGGCCCCCCTATCCGCGCTAACGCTTATGCAGCGAGAGCGAGTGCTTCATGATTGTCATTGGCACTTGTAGT
>CAITEF010000039.1 GCA_903891315.1 uncultured Rhodospirillales bacterium
CCGGGGCCGGTGATTTGGCGGCCTTTGAGGGTGATTTCGCCTTCAATCGGGGCCAGATAGCCGCCAACCGCCTTGAGAAGCGAGGATTTGCCGCAACCGGATGGCCCGAGCAGGATGAAGCGATCACCGCTATAGATGGAAAAACTGACGCGGTGTGTGGCGGTGACGACGTGTTCCGTCGTCTTATACTGCAGAGTCACGCCCCGAACGTCTAGCAGCTTCTCGGTCATTTTTATCCCACCCCTTGTGACTCTCTCTTCGGGCAGAAGCGCCGTCTTGTCCACCCGGCGACGCGCGGATACGCTGTAAAAAAATCGAAGGAAACGTTGATGCGCGCCCTGCACGCTCAGATTGCAATCTGCCTGCTGATGACTTTGGTTGCCATTCTGCCTCGTCTTGCACAAGCCGAGGTCAACAACGTCCGCGTCAGTTACCAGCCCGGCATCATCTATCTGCCCGTGGTGGTGATGCGGCACGAGAAGCTGATCGAAAAGGCTGCTGCCGAGGCGGGGATGCCTGGGGTGACAGCGAGCTATCAAGTGGTCGGCGGCGGCGGTGTGGCCACCGATGCGTTGCTCTCGGGCAATCTTGATGTGGTGACCACCGGCGTGTCGAACATGTTGCTGTTGTGGGATCGCACCAAGGGCGGCGTGAAGGGGTTCTCGTCCTCTTCGGCCACGCCGATGTGGTTGATCAGCACCAATCCGAATGTGAAGACGCTGAAGGATTTGACGGAGGCCGATAAAATCGCCGTGCCGACGGTCAAAATCTCAACGCAGGCCATTCTGCTGCAGATCGCCGCCCGCAAGCTGTATGGCGACGAGAATTATGCCAAGCTTGACCAATACACCACCACGCTTGGCCACCCCGACGCGATGGCAGCCCTTGCGTCCAAAAGCGGCGGGCTGACCGGCCATTTCTCCGGTCCGCCCTTCGAGCAGCAGGAAGCCAAGCTGCCGGGCGCGCATGTGGTGACCACGTCGACAGAGATCATGGGGGGGCCGGTCTCGAATGCGGTCTATTTCGGGATGACGAAATTCCACGACGAGAACCCGAAGATCGTCGCTGCCTTCATGAAGGCGGCCAAGCAGGCGGAGGATTTCATTCGCGACCATCCGCGCGAGGCCTGCGCGATGTATGCCGAGCTTGCCAATGACAAGACGCCTTTGGACGAGTTGGTGGCGATCATCCAGTCCCCCGGCATGTTCTACGACCTCAATCCGGTCGCGACCTATGCCACGGCGATGCATATGGTGGACACCAAGGTGATGAAGAATCGACCGGCGAGCTGGAAGGATTTCTTCTTCCAGGAGGCCTGGGACCTGCCGGGGAATTGACCGCGCCCAGTTTCGGCGAGATAGAGCCTGCATGACCGACAATCCCAAGCTTCTGTCTGATTCCGAATGGCGCGCGCGTCTGACGCCCGAGGCGTTTCGGGTGTTGCGCCAGCACGGCACCGAGCGGCCGGGCACCTCGCCGCTCAATTATGAGAAGCGACAGGGGCATTATGCCTGCGCCGGGTGCGGCCAGACGCTGTTCGCGTCGGACACCAAATTTGACGCAGGCTGCGGCTGGCCGAGTTTTTTCCAGGCTCTGGATGGGGCGGTGGAAACCCAAACCGACCGCAGCCATTTCATGGTCCGCACCGAAGTGCATTGCAGCCGCTGCGGCGGCCATCTCGGTCATGTCTTCCCGGACGGCCCGGCACCGACCGGTGCCCGCTTCTGCATGAACGGCGTCTCACTGACCTTCGAGCCGGACGAAGCTTGACATGCTTGCGGCGTCGGCGCTCACCGGTGCCGCATTGGCGGGCATGGCTTACACACTCACGCCCGGTCCGGGATTTCTCGCTTTGCTCGGGATTGGAGCCGCGCAAGGCCGCATCGCCGGTGCGCGGTTTCTCGCGGGCCATTTTGCGGGCGATCTGCTGTGGGCGACCCTTGCCTTGGCCGCGATTGTCGGCGTGCGGCAAATCGGCTCGTTGGTGTTCGACTTGCTGGGGGTGGTCTGCGGCCTTTACCTCGGCCAGCTTGGGCTGGCGGCATTGCTCACGCGGTCGCATGAGGGTGAGGCGGTGCTGCCCGTGGTGGAAAAGCCGTTGCTGCGCGGGATCGCGTTTGGGCTGACCAATCCGAAAGCCTATCCGGTGGCGTTGGCCACGTTCACCGCATTGCTCGCCGGTCAGGCGGGACTCGATTGGTTGTCGCTGCCGCCGCTTCTCGCCGCGGCTGCGACGGGGTTCATGTTGGCCGATTGCATCCTGGTTGCCTTCGGCGGCGCGCCCGCCGTGCGGCGATTCTACGCACGGCATGACGTGGCGATCACCCGCGCATCGGGATTGCTGTTTCTCGGATTCGCTTTTGCAGCATTGCGTGGCGGCGTGATCGGTCTGATCCAGAATTACGGCTAGAAAAGCGCCCACCGATATTGGTCGAAACTAGTCACCCCAACGCGTCATTGCAAACGAAGCGCGGCAATCCATCGCGGGACTGGCTGCATCGCGGTGGATTGCTGCACTCCGCTTGCAATGACGCGGTGATACGGGTTCAAGCTGAACGCATCACGCTCCAACATCGCTGCAGCGAATGCAGAACCGGGCCATGCAGCGAAGGCGGGTTCCACCCAAGGTGACGATCCCATAGTTTGCTGCCGAAGCATCCCGTGGGACCCATGGACGCGCCGCATTCTCCCATTCCTGATGAGCCACACGACGCCTCGGCCGCGCCGGTTGTGTTCACCCATGAGCAGATCCGCCGGGTGTTTATCGGGATAATGCTCTGTATCTTCCTCGCGGCGATTGACCAGACGGTGGTCATCCCTGCGGTTCCCTCAATTGCCTCCGATCTGCATGGGTTCGGCCATCTGGCCTGGATCGTGACCGCCTATCTGCTTACATCGACCATTTCGACCCCGATCTATGGCAAGCTGTCCGATATGTATGGACGGCGTGCCCTGTTGCTGCCGGGCATCGTGATCTTTGTTGCCGCCTCGATGCTATGCGGTTTTGCGCAGAGCCTGCCGCAACTCATCCTCGCCCGCGCACTGCAGGGAGTGGGTGGGGCGGGGCTGATGTCGATGTCGCAGGCGACGATTGCCGATATGGTCTCGCCGCGCGAGCGGGGACGTTACCAGGGCTATATGGCTGGGACATGGGCGGTGGCGAGTATTTTCGGGCCGATCATAGGCGGATGGGTGACCGACGCCGCGTCTTGGCGCTGGATTTTCTGGGTCAATCTGCCGATCGGCATCGGTGCGTATTTTCTGTCCAGCAACGCGCTTCGCCTGCTGCGGGTGCAACGCCGCAGGACCAAGATCGACCAGTTTGGCGCGTTGCTGCTGGCAAGCTGCACCACATCCACATTGCTTGTGCTGAGTTGGGGCGGCGTGGAATTTTCCTGGACCTCTCCTGAGATCCTGGGCCTGTGCGCGATCACGCTGGTGGTGATATTCCTGTTGGTCCGCCAAGAGCGCCGCGTCGAAGAGCCGCTGATGCCGCCGCGCATGTTCGCCAACAAGGTGTTCCGGCGCGGCGTTATCATCGCCGTGTTCAACACGGGCGGAATGTTTGGCCTGACCTTCTTGCTGCCGCTCTATTTCCAGCTCACCCGTGGCGCCGACGCCTCGCAATCCGGATCGATGATTGTCCCGTTCCTGGCGGCGACATGTGTTGGTGCGTTTGGCGGCGGCCAAATCGGACGACGGCTTGGCAAGCTGAAGCAGATCATTCAGGTCGGGCTTGTGGTCACCTTGGCGGCGTGCATCGGCTGCGCCGTGATGGACGACAAAACCTCCTCGCTTTGGCTGCTGGCGTTGCAATGTATCGTCGGCGTCGGCATTGGCGGCGTGCAGCCATGTACGCTGGTCACGGTGCAGAATGCGGCAGATCGGCGCGATGTGGGGGTGGCGACGGGGGCGTTCCTGTTTCTGCGCAACATGGGCGGCGCGCTCGGCAGCACGTTGGCGGGGGTGGCACTGGCGGGTGAATTCGCAGCCGCCATCGAGACCGCCGGCCTGACCGGAAAGGTCGATTTCGGATCACTCCGCAGTGCCGAAGGCGCGCATGTCGCGCTCGACCCGGCAATCCTGCAATCGGCGCATCATGCGCTCACGATGGGCTTTCACGCTGCCTTTGGGGCGTGTGCCCTGATGTCGCTGTTCGCGCTGTTTGCCACTTTCGGCATGCCGGACGTGAATTTGCGCACGTCGAACTGATACCAAAGGCGGCGATTGCCGCCCCATGGAACCGTCATTGCGAGGCTCCATGGGGGCCGTCGCAATGACCAATGTCGGGGCGGGCGGTCAAACAATGCAGCCGGTGGTCTGAAACTCGCTACTTCACCCGCACCACCCGCAACGCGTTCGTCGATCCTGGCTGTCCAAACGGCACACCGGCAAGCACGACGATATCCTGGCCGTGCTTGGCAAAACCCTCGGTCAGCGAGAAACGCGAGCAGCGCGCGACGGTCTCGGTCATTGTGTGGGTTTCGGTGGTCTGCAGGGCATGGACGCCCCACACCACCGCCAAACGCCTTGCCACTTCGACGGCCGAGGTGAGTGCGAGGATCGGTGCCTCGGGGCGTTCGCGTGCGGTGCGACGGGCGGTGCTGCCTGACGAGGTGAAGGTGCAGATCGCTGGCGCTTGAATCGTATGCGCGACCTGACGCGCCGCACTCGCAATAGCATCGGCCACCGAATGCTCAGGCTCGGGACGCGAGGCATCGATCATCGTACGCCAGCCGTCATTGCCTTCGACGCGGGCGATGATGCGGTCCATCATCGTCACCGCTTCCTGCGGATATTGGCCGGCGGCGGTCTCGGCGGAGAGCATCACGGCATCGGCGCCGTCGAACACGGCGGTGGCGACGTCGGACGCTTCGGCGCGGGTGGGGGCTGGGGCGGAGATCATGCTCTCCAGCATCTGGGTGGCCACCACCACCGGGCAGCCGAGTTGGCGGGCGGCGCGGATGATGCGCTTTTGGGCGAGCGGGACGTCTTCGGGCGGCAATTCGACGCCGAGATCGCCGCGCGCGACCATCACGCAATCGGATAGCGCCAGAATGGCGTCGAGTTCGTCGAGGGCCTGCGGCTTTTCGATCTTGGACATGATCCAGGCCCGGCCGGCGGCGATCTCGCGCGCCTCGGCCACATCCTCGGCCCGCTGGACAAAGGACAGACCGATATAGTCGACACCGTGTTCGAGGGCGAAGGCGAAATCAGCGCGGTCCTTCTCGGTGAGTGCCGGGATCGGCAGCACCACGTCTGGCACGTTGACGCCCTTGCGGTCGGACAGCGTGCCGCCGGTGACCACGGTGGTGATGAGATGGTCGGGGCGGACATGCTCGACGCGCAGCCGCAATTTGCCGTCATCGAGCAGCAGATTGGTGCCGATTCCGGCGGATTGCAGGATCTCCGGGTGTGGAAGTTGGACGCGGGTGGTGTCACCCGGCGTCGGGTCGAGGTCGAGTCGGAATTTTTGGCCGCTTTGCAACTGGACCTTGCCAGCCGAGAACCGCCCGACGCGCAATTTCGGACCCTGAACGTCCGCCAGCACGCCGATGGGACGGTCAAGCTTGCGTTCCAGATCGCGGATCAGCGCAAAGTTGCGCGCATGGTCGTCGTGGCTGCCATGGCTGAAATTGAGCCGAAACACGTCGGCACCAGCGATGAACAGCTTCTCCAGCATGTCCGCATTGGCGCTGGCAGGGCCGATGGTTGCAATGATCTTCGTCCGCCGACGGCGACGGATGCGCATGCGTGGTGCCATAATCGAAACTCCCTATGCCACCAGGATGGCGCGAATGTCGTTGACGTTGGTGAGCGTGGGGCCGGTTCGAATCAGGTCACCGATGGCGTCGAAGAGGCTGTAACTGTCATGGGCGGCGAGCACCGCGCGGGGATCGAGCCCGAGTTTGCGGGCGCGGGCAAGGGTGTCGGGTGTGACAATTGCACCTGCCGCATCCTCGGTGCCGTCGATCCCGTCAGTGTCGCCCGCGACGGCGTAGATCCCGGAATCGCCGGACAGGGCGACCGCGAGGCCAAGCAGGAATTCGGTGTTGCGACCGCCCTTCCCGGCTGGGCCTTTGCCGATGGAGACGGTGGTCTCGCCGCCCGAGAGCAGCAAGGCGGGGGCAGCGACCGGCTGGCCGTGGCTGCGGATTGAGCGGGCGATGCCGGCCATCAAAATCCCGGCCTCTCGGCTTTCACCCTCCAGCGCATCGCCGAGAATGATCGGGGTGACGCCATGCGCGCGAGCGACCTCGGCTGCGGCGGCGAGCGCCATGGCGGGGGTGGCGATCATGCGGAATTCGGCATGCGGCAATTCGCCAGGCTTGGGCGTCTCGACGCCATGCGAGAGCTGGCGCTCCATCGCAGGCGTGATGGCGATGCCGTAGCGGGTGAGAATATCGCGCGCATCGGCGAAGGTGGAGGGATCGACCACGGTGGGGCCGGAGGCGATCACGGCGGGATCGTCACCCGGCACATCGCTGATCGCCAAAGTCACCACGCGGGCGGGCGCACAGGCGGCGGCCAATCGCCCGCCCTTGATGGCGGAGAGATGCTTGCGGACGACGTTCATCTCGCCAATCGTCGCCCCCGAAGCGAGGAGGGCGCGGTTGACCGATTGCTTGTCGGCAAGGGTGAGCCCCGGTGCAGGCAACGGCATCAGCGCCGAGCCGCCACCGGAGATGAGAGCGATAACAAGATCGTCCTGTGAAAGATGTTCCACCGCCTGCAAAATGCGGCTTGCGGCTGCTTCGCCATTGGCGTCGGGCACCGGGTGGGAGGATTGCAGGACCTCGATCTTCTGCGTCGGCACAGCGTGCTCATAGCGGGTGACGACGACGCCTGTGAGGTTCACGTCTGGCCAGGCAGCTTCGAGCGAGGCGGCCATTGATGCGGCGGATTTGCCGCAGCCGATGACGATGCAGCGCCCGGCGGGCTTTTCCGGCAGATATTTTGCCAGCATCACGCGTGGATTGGCAGCAGCAACGGCGGCATCGAACACATGGCGCAGCAGGGACCGCGCCCCTGCATCGTCGAATTTCATCTGGAGTCCCCCTGGTAGCGAACCCACTATGGCGAAACCGACGTCATGACGCCACATAGGCAGAATCCGTTATGGAGAGAGAAAATGACCAAGCCGGAGATTGACGCCGCCACCACCACCGAACTTGAAGCCGCAGCGTTTCGCACGCTGGTGGCGCATCTGCGGGCGCGGTCGGATGTGCAGAATATTGATCTGATGAATCTCGCGGGCTTCTGCCGCAATTGTCTGAGCCGCTGGTATCGCGAGGCTGCCGAGGCGCAGGGAATTGTGCTGGCCGACCCGGATGCGCGCGAGATCATCTACGGGATGCCTTATAAGGAATGGCAGGCGCAGAACCAGAAGGCGGCGACACCTGAGCAGGTGGCGAAGTTTGCCGAGGCGTCCAAGGCGCATGGGTGAGGCGGGCGATCTGGCCGAAATCATCAAGAACTCTTCACACAAGCACGCTTGCATCCCGCGTCGTCACGTTCTCAAACAGCGGCGTGCCGGTCTCACGGCGTCCGTCGCGGGCGGCTGTCATTTGGAGAAATTGTGATGAAATCGGCATTCAACGTCCTGTTTCTGTGCACCCACAACTCCGCCCGCTCGTTGATGGCTGAGGCGATTGCGGCGAAGCATGCCGGTTCGGATTTCAATATCTATTCCGCCGGCACCGCGCCCTATGTGGAACCCGACGCCGAGGCGATCGCGAAATTGCAGAGCTTTGGCTTCGACACATCGAATCTCACGCCGAAATTCTGGACCACGTTCACCGATCACAGCGCGCCGAAGATGAATTTCGTCATCTCGCTCGACGATACGCTGGACGACGCACCGGCGAAGTTTTTCGTCGATGCCGTGCGGGCGACCTGGCCGCTGCCGGATACGTCGGATCTGCACGGCAAGCCGGCCGAGCGGGCGGCATTGCTCAACGAGATCTTCGCCCGCCTGCAGCGCGCCATCGGCGCCTTCATGGCGCTGCCGTTGCGCTCGCTCGACGAAATGGTGGTCAAGGCGAAAATGGACGCGTTGGCGGTGGAAGGCTGACGCGCTTCTCGCGCTGATTGACCCGCCAAGGCCAGTTCGCTACCCCCGTCGGCCAATCCAGCCATCAGGAAGACGATTATGGCCGAACCCGGCTCGAACGAAACCCAGGACAACGCCCAATGGGGCAACATCGCCGCCGACCGGCTGCGCTCGATCATCGAGCGCATCGAGCGCTTGGAAGAAGAGCGCA
>CAITEF010000040.1 GCA_903891315.1 uncultured Rhodospirillales bacterium
CCTCGCAATGACGAGAAAAAAGTTCGGCTGATAGGGTGGCGCGCACTCACCCCGCCCGCATCGGGATTGGCCCGAAATCGGGCGGGCAGATGCGGCGTTGCGACGCTTTTTCGTAGGCTGTGGCGACCTTCAACATCACATCCTCCTTGCCCGGCTCGGCCCGGAACACCAGCGAGAACGGCAAGCCGGGGGCAGCCAGTTCGGTGGGGATGTCGGACGGGGTGGGAATGTAGCTCTTGCCATCCGCGCTCAGTTTGAACACCGGATCATAGGCGACCTGAACATATCCGGCGGGCACCAGCATCTCGGTCAGACCGGCATTGGGGCCGTAAAAGGATTCCATGCGAATATTGCCATTGGTGCCAGGATCAATCGCACCGCCGATTTTGCCCGGTGGCAGCGGGGTGTGCAGCCGGACCAGCGCGTCTAACTTGTTCTCCAGGATGACCATCATATCGCAACGCCGCAGCAACTCGCGCAGCATGATGCGCTCATTGACGCCCTGGCGGCCGAGCAGGTTGTTGCGTGGATCGACCACTTCTTCCCAGTTCAGGAACGCGCTGCGCTGATCGTCGCCCCAGAATTTGGAGCGGAGATTCAACTCACGCCAATTCGCCAGCGTCTCGTTGAAGCCTTTGTCGGCCCAATCCGCCGAGCGGCGTGAGAGATATTGCGAGATGTGGAAGCGGAATGTGTTGGCAAGCTCCTGCGGCTGGATTGCGGCGATGTCGAAATTCGACGGTGGCGGGATCAGCCCATCCGCGAGGCCGACGCAGTAATCGATCGGAGCCATCGTGCCTTTGCCGAATACTTTGCCGGGCAGGAACTCGGTGGGGCGGATGGCGGCTTCGAATTCCTTGAACAGCGGCTTGCCGTCGCGGCCGAGGCGGAAGAGCAGATCGGGCATGAAGACCGGTACCAAGCGGCAGAGCGCCTTGGTGAAATCCACGCTCATTTGCTCGATGTCTGGATCTGGGGTCCAGAATGGATGACCGGATTCCACCAGCGTGGCACCGAGCGTGCCGCCGATCACGGTTTTGATCTCCAGCGCTGCGGCGGAGGTGATCGGCTTGGTGGCAATCTCGCCGGGGCGAACCAGCATCGATTCCCGAATCACCCCGATCCGCATCCCGGCCAGCGTTCCGGGCGATCCGGAAGGGCTGACATGGCTGGTGTAGCGCGTGCTCAGCACCGAGGAACGCGGGACGGTGGTGTAGACATCACGCGGGTCGTAATAGCCCGCATCCGGGTCTTTCAGCGCATCGAGCACCTTGGCGCAGTCTGCCAATTTGCGGGCGTGGATGCCGGTGCGGTCGCAATAGATATCCGCACCAATCGCGCCGCCATCGAAGCCGATCATGGCCTTGTGCGGCAGGATCAACGCCACCGAATTGTGGTTGGACGGGCCACGGCAGGAGGCGCGGGTCTCTTCGCCGAGGCTGCACATCACCAGATTGGTGCTGACCGAAAGCGCCGAGCCCGAGCTGGAGCCGAGCGACGCGGAACGCGTGGTGTCATAGGGGTTGGAGGGGTTGCCGCCCCAGGTGCTGCGCTGATAGCCGAGCGTGGAATGCAGCACTTTCACAGGCTCATGCCGCCCGCCCGGATCACCGGCGCGCCCATTGTACTCAGTGTTGATTGCTTTTGCGTAGATGATCGCACCTTTTTTGCGCAATTGATCGACCAACACGTGATCGCGCGCCGGAGCGTCCATGTCATAGGCCGCGTCACCACCGCCAGTGGAGCGCATGTCTTTGGTGTCGAACGGGTCCTTGAACGAGAACACCACGCCATACATCGGCATCGCTTCGAGATCCGGGTTGGTGCCGTATTGCGCGTCCAGCTCGGCGGCACGCTCAAGCGCGTCCGGATAGTGGCGGAAGACTTCGCAGAACGGTGGCGCGCCGGGTGGCAACGGGCCGAGGGAGGGGTGCAGATCATAGTCACCTTTGCAGGTGACGCTGCGCTCGCCGCGAATGTTAATTGTGCCCAACGTGTTGACCTGCCCGGCCTTGGGCTTGCCGACGATCATGCCGAATTGCTGCATCACGCTGGGGTCCGACGCGGTCGGCTCCATCCGGCCGAATTCGAGGGGCGGGCCGACATAGCGGTCCAGATCGGGCAGCACGGTGGAGGCGGCGACCGTCTCGGTGGGGAATTGCAGGGTGGCACCGGCCCGGATGGTTCCGGTCGCGAGGGGGATATCGGCACCGTCCTTGGTTAATAACAGGCTGGCCGGGCCGTTGAATTGGCGGGCGCGATCGATGTAATGCTGGACGACGGCCACGCAATTCGTCTCACCGGCCCGGATGGCGGCGTGCA
>CAITEF010000041.1 GCA_903891315.1 uncultured Rhodospirillales bacterium
CCCGAAAACCCCAGGTTTGGCCAGGGTTTGGCGCCGGACCTGTTGACCGGCAGGGGCGGAACAACCGCCGAATTCGGCTCTCCGACGGCCCATTCTCTCCGGACCTGTTGACTTGGCCGATTTGGTACGCTTTTCAAAACCCCTGTTATTCCAATAACTTCGACGCCGTGGCGAAGCGGCCTGGTTCGAATCCCACTTGCTTGAAAAGCGTACCGAGTTTTGGAACCGGAGGTACGGACTGAACGAATCAATCTTCTTCGGAGAAAAAGTCCTCGTCGAGCCGCTTGAATTCGACGGTCCGGCTGGTTCGCACTCCAACCCCATGCTCCACCATCAGCTCGGTCAAGCGCTTCCCGTTGATCAGCACCACCCGCTGCGGGATCCTTGATGCGAAGTCGATGGCCTGAGCCGAGAACGCAGAGGTCGTCACGAAGACGCCTTTTGAGGCGCCGAGGCCAACGAGGCTGCCGGTAAATGCCTGGATCTCCGGCCGCCCGATGGTATTGCCAGGTGCGTGGCGCTTGGCCTGCACATAGACCCGATCGAGGCCCAGGACATCCTCATTGATCACGCCATCGACGCCGCCGTCACCTGACTTGCCGAGTTGCTCAGCAGCATTCAGGCGCGATCCTCCGTAGCCCATGGCCACCAAGAGCTCGACGATCAACTGCTCGAAGAAGGCGGGGCTATTTTGCAGGATCCGCCCCATAAGCTCATCGCGCAGTGCCGCGTGAAGTGCCTTGAAGGCAGCGTCAACGACCTCTTCGGGCGTTGCCACCGGCGGATCTGCTTCGATGGTTGAGCCTATAGCTCCGGCGTCATCCTCGCCGCGGTAGAAATCGCGGAAGGCCGGGATTGCCAGGAGATACTTCGTGTCGAGTTCTGCTGGCGGGCTGGCGAGCACCTTTCTGCCGGCATCGCTGATTACGAAGCGGCCGCGCTTTGGGCTTTCGAGCAATCCAGCCTTGGTCAGATAAAATTTGGCCCAGTGAAGTCGGTTGTGGAGCACACGCTGCTTCCCGCTGGGCAGCATCTGCTCGCGCTCTTCATTGGTGAGGCCGAAACGTCCCGCGATCTCGTCGGCCGCCAACGGGACTGAGGATTCGGCCTGCGCACCGATCTGCAAAACAGGAAGCATCAAAGCCTGATAGTCAGGCATCGCCATGGGAGCACTCCCAGCCATTTTCGTTTGGTTGTCGCCACATTATGGCCTACGTTGCCATTCGGCTACATCGGCATGGCGAGCACCAGTTCAAACTTGGCCGTCGCCTGTCCCGGCTTGCTCTTATTGCCCTGAGGCTATTCCATACCAGAACATCCATGCAGGTCACTCTCGCTCAATCACCCAACCTCGGATTCGTCGGGCGATACGACACTGCGCTCGTGATGGTGGCTGCGCGGGCCGAGCAGTATTTCCCCGACGACCCGGAAACCGCCCTCATGAAGCTCCGCCAGTTTGGCGAGCTTCTTGCCCAACAGTTGGCTGCTAGAACCGTGGTCTACGGCACGGTCGAGACGCCGCATGGCATGCTGGGCATATTCCACGATCTCTGTCGGATTGCGAACAACGCCACCCATAGACAGCAGGGCAACCACGCAACTGCGCTAGCTGCACTCACGCGCCCGCGTCTCCGCATGAGAAGCGCCACGACAGAGTGCCGGCGAGGCGGTGTTGCCACGCCCGGCTGGCCCTGCCTACGCTACGCTCCGGCACGCCCAGCCGGGCGCGCCATGGCACGGGTCGGTTCTCTCATAATCCATGGTGCCGGGTTCGGGGGCAGGTCAGCGTCCCTCAGCGCGTCACAGGCGCGATTGCGAGAACGATTGTGTCCTTGTTACAGTTGTCGAAATTACGATACAAGAGGATGTTCTCGCGCGCCAAATGGGTTTCGCTGCATCTGCCGTGATCAACGGGGAGCTCAGCCTCAATGAAAAACTACTCCGCTCGAAAAGGTCTGGTCGACGTCGCGTTTAGGCTGATGCTTGCAACAGGGATTGCGGTGGTGGTGCCTGTGGCGCTCCTGACGCATCCAGCTTCGGCGCAGGCGCAGCTAAATCAGATGGGCACCAGCTTCGACTGCTCAAGGACGGAACCGAACGTTCCATCGTTAGTCTGTCAAACCCCGGAGCTGCGGTTGGCAGACCTGCTTCAGATGCAGCCTTATTACACCCTTCGGCACGCCCAGCCGGAGCGCCAGCAGGAGTTGAGGGGGCAGTTTACCACCCGCATCCAAGAGCTGGTGCGCGAGTGTTCGACCGAACAGGTACGTGCGGGTGGGAATCAATCCGCCTGCGTGGCGCGGGCACTCGGTGGGCTTAGGACCTTCTGGCTTCAGCAGATCGAGCGGATCAGTAACGCAGCTGCGCTGGATGAGGCGCGCTTGCCGCCTGGGCACTTCACAGGTTCGCAGCAGGCGCTCAAGGCTCTTGATTTTTTGCCCGCGGAAGCTGTTGTAGATGGGGTCTTCGGATCAGGAAGCCGGCAAGCAATTGCTCGGTTTCAAGCAGAAAAAGGTCTTCCAGCAAACGGTTTTCTGACAGCTGCGACAGCGGATGCGCTACGAATTTCAGCTAATGCACCCCCTCCTCCAACTATGATCCCCTCCCCTGCGGGCATCAGTGTGGTTTTAAATAATGCACGACAAAATATGAATTCGAACTGCGATTTATTTTTTGAATTTACAAATCGAACTGGGCTAAATGTTACTAGTGCATATGCTAGCGCGATTTTGAAAAATAATTCAGGAAGGATAATGTCCAGTCATGCAATTATAATAACTTTTGCTGGACGAGACGTGGCCACAGTAAGTCACAATAATGACGTGAATTGTAGAGATATAGATAGGTTAGATATCGTATTTAATACAGTGTTTGTCGATGGTTTTATGCGCAGTGACCTTGCATTAGTCGCTAATAAAGGATCTCGATCGTCACTGGTGAGTTATATCAATATGGTTGGTAGCGCTACGCAAGCTTCATCGCCCACAGCAGGTGCTACAAATATCGTTACCTCCGCGCCTATTCCGACTGCTCCTGCTCCTGCTCCTGCTCCTGCCACTCGACCCACGATTGCGGAACTTCCACCGGCTCGATTTTCAGCGCAGATGCGCTTTACTGCGATCCCACCGCAGCAACCCGCGTTTATGTTCGGAAATGCCTGGACCATCATTGCGGAAGGCGTAATTGATATTGGCGCTCCGTCACGCCTCAGGGCGCTGATCAGGTCGAATAACATACCCGATCGCTCGCATATTTACTTCAACTCGCCGGGAGGCAGTTTCTTAGCTGCCCTAGAGCTTGGGCGCGCGCTTCGCGATGAGCGTATATACGCTCATCTCAGCGGCGATCAGCCTTCCCGGCAGGCTCAGCCCCCGATTTGTTTGAGCGCCTGTGCTTTAGCCTTCATTGGGGCCCCATTCCGCTTCGGGTCGTTCCGCGTGGGCGAAACGTTCGGCGTTCACCGCTTCCACTCCCAGGGCGCCGAGATCGGGGACGACGTGACACAGGTGCTGGCCGACCAGATCGTGCAGTACATTCGCGAGATGGGCGTAGATGTCAGGCTCTTCGCGGAGATCGTCCGCGCAGGGCGCAACGACATCAATATCCTCAGCAGGGCGAAGCTAGAAGAGCTCGGCGTGGTGAACAATGGCGTTGGCCGAACCGTTTGGTCGCTGGAGGGCCTCCAAGGCGGGCTTTACTTGAAAGGTGAGCGAGACACATCCGCAGGAATAAACAAGTTCATTCTTCACTGCGAGCGCCGGCGCTGGATGCTGATGGCCATATTTGATCCCCAAGGGCGTTGGGAGGAAATCCAGGCAATGGGCGCCCATTCGGTGTTAATCGACGGGGATCCGCAGCCCATTAGCTATCAGCCTAGCACCTCGAGAATCCGCCTCGTGAACGGTTGGGTGAATATCCTTAATCCTATAGACCAGCCCATGCTGGAGCGGATTGCCCGAAGCAGAACTGTGGGCTTTGCGACACAAAGTTTTCATGGCGCGCCAATATTCCTTGGTTTCGACGGGATGGAGTTCGAGGGTGGACGAGAACGGCTAAGCGGGTTCCGGCGCACATGCGGCGACTGATCTGCGATAGCCGCGTTCTGCTTGCCGAACTGCCCCCTGCTGCGTCAGGCTGCCGCTCGCCCCACTACACAACGCCGTACGTCTTGGTACACTTGAGCATGTTGCCCCCACAGCAGCAATCCCGTCTGCTGGCCCAGCACGTCTGGCAGGCCCGCTAAAGCTGTTTCAGCTGGCCTTCGGCGTTTGGTGTCACTGGCCGATTACATAATAATCGTCACTGCTCACTTGGGTTGATCGGCTGACGGCGGACGATGCGGTCCGTGCCGCGGATTCACACTGGGGATTGACGCGGTCACGCCCAGCCGAGCGCGCCATGGCACGGGTCGGTTCCCTCATAAACAGTGGTGCCGCTTTCGGGAGCAGGTCAATACAAGCGACATTGCACGGATTGCGAGGACCGGCGGAAATCTCGGGCTAGAAACCATCCAGCAAACACCTAACCTGGGCGGCAGCATCCAGAGATTGGGGAGCTGATGAAGACCTGGATTTTTCAGGGCAACCCTGGAGTGTTCGACATTGATAGCTATCTGGCGGCGACGGCTGGGCTGATCACCTGGCGCGTCGCCCGATATGCAGAGGAAATTGAACCCGGCGACACGGTCTACATATGGCGGTCCCAGGGAGACCAGCCGTCGATGGCTGGTATTGTGGCGGAGGGAACAGTCGTTGAACCGCCCAGGGTCCAGCCCGATGATCCAATTTCCGCCGAGTTCTGGAAGGAAGCACCCGGGCAAGATGAGCTGATGCGGGTCAGGGTCCGGCTCAACCGCATCGCGGGGAAGCGGGAGATGTTGAAGCGCGAGTGGATGAAGCAGGATAGTGCCCTGGCGGGCCTGCTGATCCTACGCCAGGCGGCAGGCACAAATTTCCCGGTGGCGGCACAAGCAGCACAACGGCTCGGGCAGCTGTGGAGAAAGACAGGCACAGACTGGGAAAGGGATGAGGTCATCGCGGCCCTCAATCTCTATGAGCAGCTGTTGGACACACCCAATTCTAAGGTTGCTGGCTCCGAGGTGGAACGGCTGGCGCAGCTTATCGGGCGAGCGCCTAAGGGCGTTTACAACAAGCTGACGGACCTTCGCTCTATCGACCCCCGGGATAGCCGGACAGGATTCCAGGGTAACCGTTGTCTGGACCCCACCTGCCTTGGCGGCTTGACGAGCTGATCTTTCAGCGGTGGTCCTGTCCCGCCGCGCGCTGCGCGCGCCAGTAGTCCCGAATGGCGCAGACCGCTTCCGGGATATGGTGGTAGGCGCGGC
>CAITEF010000042.1 GCA_903891315.1 uncultured Rhodospirillales bacterium
GCCGGTCGGGCCGGAGCCACTCAACCCCGACATGCTGGCCGGTATGGTCACCCCGATGAAACGGGCGGGGCAGGCAGCAGACATTGCGGCGGCCTGCGCCTATCTCGCGTCTGACGATGCCGCCTATGTCACGGGAACGGAGCTGATTGTTGACGGCGGATTCTGCGCCGGCTGATCCTGCTGCGCATGAGTGTAACCGCTTTCGGAGGGGCGCCGGTCATCGTGAACCATGCCAGTCCAGCCACTGTATTGCCGCAGGCTCATGCAGGCACGCTGCGCCAGTTTTTGCGCTATGCCGAGACGACGGGCCTCGATCTTGGCGCCTGTCTTGACGCCGAGCTGGTCGATTGGGTGAGGCGCGCAGCCGAACTGGAGACCGTGCCCGCTCATGTGGTGGTTGATATTCTGGAAGTCTGTTCGGTCGTCGGTGAGCGGCCGGATCTGGGTATTGCCTTCGCCGCCTGGAGTAACCCGCGAGGGTTTGGCCCGCTCAGCCTGCTTTGGGATCATTGCCCGACCTTCGGCGAAGTCGTGCGCGTCGCCAGCCGCTTCCTGCACCTCGAGAACCAGGCGCTGGGCACGGTGGTGCAGTGCCTGGACGATGAAGTGACCCTGCGCCATTTCACGGCCGTTCCGGCGCGCTATGGCAGCCAGCAGTTCATCGAAGCGACCTTGGCGCTTGATGTTCGCCTTGCGCGAATGATGTTTGGAGAGCACTGGGCGCCCGTACGGCTCGAGCTGAACTTTGCCGCGCCCCGCATCGAGCGCTTCCGTCGCAGCTTCTTTGCATGTCCAGTCGACTATGGTGCTTTGCAGAATGCACTGGTCATCCGCAAGGAAGACATGGACCGACTGCAGCCCCATGCGAACCCTTCGATGCTGGCCTATCTTGAGGCTCAGCTCGAAAGAATAGCGCTCAGTCGGCCAAGTGGGTTGGTCGAGCAGGTCGAGCAGGCGGTTCTGGCCAACCTGCCTGGAGGTGCGGCCAGCCTGGACCATGTCGCACAACTGCTGGCGCAGAGCCGCCGGACGCTGCAGCGGCGCCTCGGCGAAGAGGGCCGCAGCTTTGCCGATATCGTGCTCGCGGTGCGCATGCGCGTGGCGGAAGACTATTTTTCCAGCGAACCGCGCCCCCAGCTGACCGAGCTGGCCTACCGGCTAGGCTTTGCCGACGCGACCGTCGCGGGGCGCTTCCTTGCGGCGCATCTGCGCCCGGCGCGCGATATGCGCCGCAGACCCGCATCCGGTCTGCGCAAGATCGAGATGGGAGCGCACTAGACATGTCCGCGCCCTGTGCTTTCCCGCGCTCCGATGCGGCCTGGATGGCTCTGCGATGAGTGGCCAAGACTCGCACGAGATCGGGGCCGCCACGCCGCCGCTGCTGGACATAACGATCGGCGAGGCCCTGCGCCGTGCGGCCGAGGAATGGGGCGATTCCTGCGCACTGGTTTCCTGCGCGGAAGGCCTGCGGCTGAGTTGGCGCGAACTCCATGCGCAAGTCGACCGGTTGGCCGCGGGACTGGTGGAATGGGGCCTGGCGCCGGGTGACCGCGTCGCGGTCTGGGCCCCCAATTCGGCGGCCTGGACCCTGTTGCAGTTCGCCACAGCCCGGGTCGGGCTGATCTTCGTGACCTTCAACACGGCCTATCGCCGCAAGGAGTTGACCCATGTGCTGGCGCTTTCAGGCGCGCGCATGCTGGTGAGCGCGCCTGGTTTCAAGGCAATCGACTATGCCGGAGAGCTGTCGTCGGTGGAGGCTCACGCACTCGAATTCCGGGTCATGCTCGATGCAACCCCGCCGCCCGGCTGGTTGGCCTTTGCTGATCTCTTCGCGGCCGGTGATCCGGTGTTCGATGAGGTGGGAACGCGGCCGGACGATCCAGTCAACATCCAGTTCACCAGCGGCACGACCGGGCGGCCCAAGGGCGTCACGCTCTCGCACCGCAATATCCTCAACAACGGCCATGCGGTTGGCCGCAATGCGGGGATCATGGCGGGAGACCGGGTCTGCATCCCGGTGCCGCTGTTTCACTGCTTCGGCATGGTCATGGGCAATCTCGCCTGTCTGACCCACGGCGCCGCCATGGTCTACCCCGCGAGCGCCTTCAGCGCCGAGGCGACACTCGGCGCGATTGCCGCCGAGGCCTGCACGCATTGCTACGGCGTGCCGACAATGTTCATCGCAATGCTCGACATGCTCGAGCACACGGCCTGTGACCTTTCCTCGCTGCGCGGCGGCAACATGGCCGGATCGACCTGTCCGGTGGAGGTCATGCGCCGGGTGCAGGACCGCATGAACATGTGCGACGTGACGATCGCCTATGGCATGACCGAAACCAGCCCGGTGAGCACGCAGACCCTGCCCGACGATCCGTTCGAGGCCAGGATCGCCAGCGTTGGCCGGGTGCTGCCGCACATCGAGATCAAGATCGTCGATCAGGCGGGTGAGATCGTGCCGCGCGGGGTTCAGGGCGAGCTGTGCACGCGCGGCTATTCCGTGATGGCGGGATACTGGAACGATCCCGACGCGACACGGGGCGCGATCGACCTGGACGGGTTCATGCATTCCGGCGATCTCGCGACGATGGACCCGCAGGGCTATGTGGCCATCACCGGGCGGTCCAATGACATGATTATCCGCGGCGGCGAGAACATCAGCCCGCGGGAGATCGAAGAGCATCTCTATACCCATCCGGCGGTTCAGGATGTCGCCGTGATTGGCGTGCCGGATACGAAGTTCGGCGAGATTGTCGTGGCCTGGATCATTCCCGCCGCTAACCAGACGCCCACCGAAGCGGATATCCTGGCTCACTGCCGCGGCGTCATCGCGCACTACAAGACGCCCGCGCGGATCCGGTTCGTCTCCGAACTGCCGATGACGCCGTCGGGCAAGGTCCAGAAATTCATCATGCGCAGCATTGAGACAGGAGACAACACATGAGCCGGTTCTTTGGCCCACCAACCCAACATGGGGTTGTGGTGCCGTCGCTCGAGGCTGCCCTCGCATACTGGACTGAAGTCGTCGGCGCCGGTCCGTTCTACGTCATCGGCGATCCGCAGCATAAGTCCTTTCACATCGGCGATACGCCGTCTGATTCGCCGAAGATGCGCATTGCCCTCGGCAACTGGGGCGACATTCAGATTGAACTGATCGAACCGCAAGGCGATGGCCAGGCAACCTGGCACCAGTTCCTGCGCGAGCGCGGAGGCGGCCTGCATCATACCTCGGTCTGGACTGCGGACTACGATGTGATGATCGGCGCCGCCCTGCAGCGCGGGCTCACCGTCGAAGTCGCGGGCGAGCTCACAAACGGCGTGCGGTACACCTATTTCCGCTCACCGGCCCCGTCCGATCCGCTGGTCGAGGTCA
>CAITEF010000043.1 GCA_903891315.1 uncultured Rhodospirillales bacterium
CCGGTCGAGTTCGTCACCGAGCCGAGCTATTTCTTCCGCCTTTCCGCCTTCCGCGACCGGCTCGTGGACCATATCGAGGCCAATCCGGACTTCATCGGACCCGCGGCACGCCGCAACGAGGTGCTGAGCTTCCTCAAAGGCGGCCTCACCGATCTTTCGATCAGCCGCACCAGCTTCGGCTGGGGTGTGCCGGTGCCAGGTGATCCGGCCCATGTCATGTATGTCTGGCTCGACGCGCTGACCAACTACATCACCGCCACCGGCTACCCGGATGACGCGGCACCGCTCTGGCGCTTCTGGCCGGCCAATGTGCATCTGGTCGGCAAGGAGATCCTGCGCTTTCACGCCGTGATCTGGCCGGCGCTGCTGATGGCCGCGGGCCTGCCCTTGCCGCGGCGCGTCTATGCCCATGGCTGGTGGACCATGGAGGGCGAGAAGATGAGCAAGTCGATCGGTAATGTGATCGACCCGCGCGAATTGGCGGACACGTTCGGCGTGGACCCAGTGCGCTTCTTCCTGATGCGCGAGATCACCTTCGGCTCCGATGGCGATTACAGCCGCGCCTCGCTGATCCGGCGCATGAATGTTGAACTGGCCAATGACCTGGGCAATCTGGCGCAGCGCACGCTGAGCTTCGTGGCCAAGAACGCCGGCGGCGCGATGCCGGCCCGCAGCGAAGCCCAGCCCGAGGACGCCGAGCTCGCCGCGTTCTGCGCCAATCTGCCCGGCCAGGTGCGCGCAGCTCTCGACCGCCAGGCACTGGGCGAGGCGCTCGAGGCGATCTGGGTCGCGGTCCGCGCCGGCAACGCCTATATCGACCAGCAGGCGCCGTGGACCCTGCGCAAGACCGATCTCGCGCGGATGCAGGCCGTCCTCGCCAATCTGCTCGATCTGCTGCGCGTGGTCGCCTCCCTGCTGCAGCCCTTCATGCCGGACAGCATGAAGAAGATGCTCGACCAGCTTGGCATCCCCGCCGATGCCCGCACCATCGCGTCCCTCGCCACGCCCTTGCCCGAGGGCACCGCCCTGCCAGCGCCGGAAGGCGTCTTCCCGCGCTTCGTCGAGGCCGCCTGATGCTGGTCGATAGCCACTGCCATCTGGATTATTTCTCACCGGAGGAACTCCCCGGCGTGATCGCCCGCGCGGCCGAGGCCGGGGTGGGGGAGATGGTCACCATCGGCACCAGGCTCGCTCAGGCGCCGTGGCAGAAGCAGGTGGCGGAGGAAAACCCGGGCGTCTGGGCCGCGATCGGCATCCATCCGCACAATGCGGGGGAGGACGATCTGCCAAGTGTGGCCGAGCTCGTGGCGCTCACCGATCACCCGAAGGTGGTGGCGGTGGGCGAATCGGGCCTGGATTACTTCTACGACAAGGCCCCGCGCGACCGGCAGGCGGAGAATTTCCGCATCCATATCGCAGCCGCCCGCGAAACCGGCCTGCCGCTGGTGGTCCATACCCGCGACGCCGACGACGACATGATCCGGATGCTGGAAAGCGCTTACGAATCTGGGCCGTTCAAGATTCTCCTGCACTGCTACACCTCCGGCCCGGAACTGGCGCGGCGGGCGGCGGCGCTCGGCGCCTTCTTTTCCGTCTCG
>CAITEF010000044.1 GCA_903891315.1 uncultured Rhodospirillales bacterium
AGTGGAAAGCTTAGGCGGTGACGATAGTTTCGATGATATGCCGCGCCCGCGTTTCCAAGGCGGCCGTCCTTACAAGATTCAGGAAGTCATCAAGCGCCGGCAGATCCTGCTGATCCAGGTGGTCAAGGAAGAGCGCGGCACCAAGGGTGCGGCGCTGACCACCTATATCTCGCTCGCCGGTCGTTTCTGCGTGCTGATGCCGAACTCGCCGCGCGGTGGTGGGATCTCGCGCAAGATCACTTCGGCTGCCGACCGCAAGCGCCTGAAGGAGATCACCTCCGAGCTTGAGATTCCGAAGGGCATGGGGCTGATCGTCCGCACCGCAGGCGCCAACCGCCCGAAGCCCGAAATCAAGCGCGACTGCGAATATCTGATGCGGCTGTGGGACGACATTCGCGAACTCACCATGCGCTCGATGGCCCCGGCGCTGATCTATGAAGAAGCCAGCCTGATCAAGCGCTCGATCCGCGATGTGTATTCGCGCGATTTCGACGAGGTGATCGTCGATGGCGAGGAAGGCTGGAAGCAAGCGCGCGACTTCATGCGCATGCTGATGCCCGCCCACGCGAACAAGGTGCAGCTCTGGCGTCCGCAGGGGATCACCACCCCGCTGTTTGCCAAATATCAGGTTGATCTCCAGCTCGACGCGATGATGTCGCCCACCGTGCAACTCCGCTCGGGTGGCTATATCGTCATCAACCAAACCGAGGCGCTGGTTGCCATCGACGTCAACTCGGGCCGCTCGACGCGTGAGCGCGGGATCGAGGAGACCGCGCTGAAGACCAACATGGAAGCCGCCGATGAGATCGCCCGCCAGTTGCGTCTGCGCGATCTCGCGGGTCTGATCGTCATCGACTTCATCGACATGGAGGCCCGCAAGGCCAATTCGATGGTCGAGCGCCGGATCAAGGACGCGCTGAAGAACGACCGCGCCCGCATCCAGTTGGGTGCGATCAGCCATTTCGGCCTGATGGAGATGAGCCGCCAGCGGCTGCGTCCGTCGCTCGCCGAGACCAGCTTCGTCACCTGCCCGCATTGCTTGGGTCTGGGCCATGTCCGCAGCGTGGAAAGCTCGGCAATCCATGTGCTGCGTGCGGTCGAGGAAGAAGGCAGCAAGCTGCGCGCCGCCGCCATCCTGGTCTACGCCGCGCCTGCGGTGGTGATGTATATCCTCAACAACAAGCGTGACCGCTTGGCCGAGATCGAGGCGCGCTATGCGATGCGCGTCAATTTCGCCGGCGACGAAACCTTGCTCGCCCCCGCTACCCGAATCGAGCGTCTGCGCGCGCAAGTGGCCGATGCCGAGCGGATGCTGATGGCCAACCCGGTCGCCGCCCCGATGCCCGCGATGATCGAGGACACCGAGGAAGAAGAGGCGGATGTCGAGACCGACGCCGCCGAAGAGGCACCGCGCGGTGACAGTTCTGCCTCGGCCTCGGCCGCTGCGGGCAGCGCCGAGGAAACCGAACAGCAGAAGCGCCGTCGCCGTCGCCGTCGTCGTGGCGGTCGCAAGGATGGTCAGTCGGGCGGTGAGACCCGTGAGGCTGGCGATGACGAAGGCGAAGAAACTGGCACCGAGGGTGAGGCCGAGGCTGGCGAAGGCGACGCCATCGCTGAGGAAGGCGTCGAACTGGTCGCGGGTGAACTGCCGGAGAATGACGCCGAAGAGGGTGGCGAGAACGCCGATCAGGGCGATGGCAAGGGCCGTCGCCGGGGTCGCCGTGGCGGTCGTCGTCGGCGTCGTGGCGAGCCGGGTGAGACGGGCAGCGAGGCGGTGGCTGACGAAGGTGAGGCTGAACTGCCGATTGAGGTTGCTCCGAGCCCGCGCCCGTATTCCGGCCCGACGCCTGCCGATCCGTTCAACACCGGCTTCGACATTTTCGACATTCTGGACCGCGCCGAAGAAGCGGCGGCCCAGCCGGCAGCACCTGTGGTGCGTCAGGTGCCGATCATGACGCATCCGCCGGAAGTGGTCGCCGAGACCGCTCCGGTGGCACCGGAACCTGTCGTCGCGCCGAGCCACGTTGCTGAGGCTGATCCGACTGTAGCGGCGCCTGTGGCCGCGGCATCTGAATCGGTGGCAGTTGTTGAGCCTGTCGCCGAGTCGCCGGTTGTGGTCGAGCCCGCACCGGAGCCTGCGCCGGTGGTCGTGGCACCGCCCGAGCCGGCAGAGCCGCCTGCGCCGCCGAAGCGTGGCTGGTGGCGTCGCTAGAGTACGGTCCGACCCATCGGAATTGATCGGCCGGACGGTCGTGCTCTAGAAACTTATGATTCTAGAGCAACTTAGCCTCGATCATATTGAACCTCTTCGGTTCAATATGATCGGGCGTTGCTCTAGCGGAAACGACTACCGGGGCGGCGTGGAATGCACGTCGCCCCGGCTTGATCTCGCGTGTGTCGCTGCTATGTTCCGGCTCCGCGCGCCGGAGGGTTGGCCGAGCGGCTTAAGGCGCACGCTTGGAAAGCGTGTGTACGTGAAAGCGTACCGTGGGTTCGAATCCCACATCCTCCGCCATTTCCCTGTTTCCCCCTGTTCGCAAGTGTCCGCACATCGCGCTTTAGCCTGCCGAAAACTAAGGTTTTGGCTGAATAAGGCATCCCCCTTTATCCGCTTGCGTCCGCCATCGTTCCCCTTTACGTAAGGGGGACGCTTAGGGGGACGATTGAAATGCCCAGGAAAGCCGCCGGTTTAACCGCAGCCAAGGTCCGCACCGCTCAGCCGGGGCAATACGTGGATGGCGATGGGCTGCGTTTGCTGGTGCGTCCCACGGGTGGCCGCTTCTGGCTGTTCCGCTTCACCCTGGCAGGCAAAACCCGCGAGATGGGCCTTGGGCGAGCGGGGGACGATAGAGCCGCCGTCCCCCTTTCCGAAGCGCGCGACAAGGCCGCTGATCTGTTCAAGCTGGTGAAAGCTGGCATCGATCCGCTTGCCAAACGTGATGCAGAGGCAGCCGAGGCGGCGGCGGAGGCGCAACGCGCTGCCATCAGGGGGATGACGTTCCGCAGCGTGGCCGAGACCTATCTGGCCGCCAACGCCTCCGCCTGGAAGAACCCCAAGCACCGCGCCCAATGGGGGGCAACGCTCGAAACCTACGTCTACCCGCACCTGGGCGCGCTGCCGGTGGCGGAGGTGGGGACCGAGCACGTCCTGGCCGCCTTGGAACCGATCTGGCGCACGAAGGCCGAGACCGCCGCACGGGTGCGTGGAAGAATGGAGACGGTGCTGGACTACGCCACCGCCCGCAAATGGCGCACGGGGGAGAACCCGGCAAGGTGGCGCGGGCATCTCGCCATCCTTCTGCCGTCGCGGGCGAAGGTGGCACCGCAGGAACACCATGCAGCCCTGCCTTGGACGGAGATTGGCGGCTTCCTGGCGGCCTTGCGGGGGCAGGCTGGTGTCGGTGCCCGCGCGCTTGAATTCGCCATCCTGACGGCGGCTAGATCGGGCGAGGTGCTAGGTGCGACTTGGGGCGAGATTGACCAGGCCGCCAAGGTCTGGACCGTGCCCGCCGCCCGCATGAAAGCCAAGCGCGAGCACCGCGTCCCCCTTTCCGTCCCTGCCTTGGCGCTGCTGGCAGAGATGGCGAAGGCCCGCACCTGCGATGCGCCCTCCGCCTTCGTGTTTCCTGGTGCCCAGCCGAACAAGGGGCTTTCCATTATGGCCATGGCAATGGTGCTGCGTCGCATGAAGCGCGATGACATCACGGTGCATGGCTTTCGCAGCACGTTCCGAGATTGGGCTGGCGAGACCACGTCCACCGCACGCGAAGTGTTGGAGGCGGCTCTTGCCCACACGCTGGGCAGCAAAACCGAGGCGGCCTATGCGCGCGGGGACTTGTTCGAGAAGCGTCGTGTGCTGATGGGCCTTTGGGCGGAGCACTGCGAACGGGCGGCGGAGCCTGCCAGTGCCAAAGTGCTGCCGATTGGCCGCAAGGCCGCGTCGTGATCCTGGTTTGGGCTTTGGGCCTTGCCTCTTGGAGTGGCAACACTGGCAACAGTGGCAACACCGCCCGCAAACCCGCAGAAATCCTGGGTTTTTCTGTTGCCACTTGGCGAAAACACCAAAAAACCGCAGTGGCAACACTGGCAACAGACGCAAAGGCCACGCCAGCCGGGCAGATTGACGGCCTAAAGGCATGGGCGAGCGTGATCCGTGCGAGTGCATCCGTGGCGTTGAAGCAACTGGACGAGATGGAGGGCGCGGTATGAGCGGGCCGTCAACATCGCCTGAGTTAATCCAGCTTGGCCGCGATCTAGTGGAGGCAGACAAAAAAGTCCGCAAAATGCGAAACGCTGCTTTCGACCGATGGAAAGCAGCCAATCCCGATAAATCTATTGATGAACATACGACTCTAGAATTTCTGCCTGATGATCCGTTTTTTTTCCAGGTTGATGAATGCCACTCCCTAGCCCGAATGATCATTGAGTTTCAGGATGATGATGATCTAGCGCGTATTATCAAAGCCAAAGCGCTTCGATATTTGGAGCAAGAAACGGCTGAAATGCCCAAGCCTGATCCACAAAAATACCTAAATGACTTGAAGTTGCGTTGGGAAAATTCGGAAAATGTCGTCTGTATCTGGATGGCAGTTTTCGCGTGTTGTCAGAATCATCAGCCATTTCCAGATTGGTGCATGGATTATCTGCACCGTTCCTCTTTTTATGTGGCACAACAAATCAGGACTGTGCAGCGGAACACATTATTCTCTGCGGCTCCCCTCCCACCTGTTGTGAACGCCGAAACAAAGAAGTCGTTAGCGGGAGTTGCAAAGGCGTTTGGCTTTTCTAAGCAGGGGAAAAATCAGTTTCTTGAATTTCTCAAAGATGAACGGAAAATTTCAAATGCCCGATTTATCGAATTTCACGATTTAGAGAAAATTATCGATCATGAGGCGGACCGGGGCATGTCTGCTGAAAATATGGCCCAAATGCTAAAGTATTCCCCTAAAGATGAAGACTCCCGCAAGCGGCTAATCCGCAAACTCAAATCTGATGGGCGGAGGCTTCGCGGGAAAGGCGGGGGCTAGGCGGACAAAACATCGGGCGATGTTTATCCGTTCCGGAATGCCTCTTTTCCGCTTCTAACCTTGGGGGTTCGCAACTGGCCCTAAGGAGTCGCCATGAATACGCACCACGCCACCCAAGCAAATCGCCCCGCCCCGCTCCC
Organism: uncultured Rhodospirillales bacterium; assembly: GCA_903891315.1. GTDB lineage: Bacteria > Pseudomonadota > Alphaproteobacteria > Acetobacterales > Acetobacteraceae > CAIQQQ01. The sequence goes on from CAITEF010000044.1 coordinate 5,168, forward strand.
GGATGCGCTGGCCTACACCGTCGCCGCTGTCAATCGGCGCCGTAAAAGGACCCCGGATCGGCGTCCAAAAGGGACCCCTTTGGTGGTTGATTATGCCGCGCTGCTCTGTTCCCAGGAGCGCTAGGCGAAGGGGGGCAGAGCAGCGCGGGCGCGATATAGGTGATGGGGGTGAGTGAGCCGTTCAGGCGCGGTTTTTGAACCGCCAGCTCTCGTTGCCGGTCTCAATGATGTCGCAGTGATGCGTCAGGCGGTCGAGCAGCGCAGTGGTCATTTTGGCGTCGCCGAACACGCTGGGCCATTCGCCGAAGGCCAAGTTGGTCGTCACGATCACCGAGGTCTGCTCATACAGGCGGCTGATCAGGTGGAACAGCAGCTGTCCGCCGGACTGGGCGAATGGCAAATAGCCCAGCTCGTCGAGCACAATGAAGTCCATCCGGCAGAGATAGTCGGCCATTCTGCCGTGTTTGCCGCCACGTGCCTCGGCCTCAAGCTTGTTGACCAGTTCGACCACATTGAAGAACCGACCGCGCTTGCCGTCGCGGATCAGCGCCCGCGCCAGGGCAATGGCCAGATGCGTCTTGCCCGTGCCGGTGCCGCCGATCAGCACCACATTGCGCTGATGCGCCAGAAAGTTGCCGCTTGCCAGATCGTGCATCAGGGTCTCGTTGATCGGCGTGGCGTCGAACTGGAACTCCGCCACGTCCTTGGCCAGCGGTAGCTTGGCGATGGTGATCTGGTAGCGGATCGAGCGCGCCTGTTTTTCGCTGATCTCCGCCGTCAGCAGATCGCCGACCAAGCGTTGTGGCTCGTGCTGGCGCTTGATCGCCGTGGTGATAATTTCATCATACGCCGCCTTCATGCCGTAGAGCTTGAGCTCGCCCATGGCGTTGAGAATGTCGGAACGCTCCATCACATGGTCCTCCTGAGAGTGTCGTATCGGCTGCAATCGGCCACCGGCGCGTGCCGCAACTGCAGCGCATCCGGCGTCAGGATCGTCGCTGGCGGCGCAGGCTCGCGGTGGCGCGACAGGATGTTGAGGATGACGTCGGCCGAGTGGGTTGCCTCGCGCAGCGCCGCCTGACTGGCGGCTTCAACCGCAGGCAGGCCGTCACTCAGCACTGTGGTGAGAATGCGCACCATCTGCCGGTCGCCATCGGCTGAGCCGGCCAGCTTGCGGCGCACCCGTTCCAGCCCAGGCGGCAGCACCCAGTCCTTGAACGGAGCGCCATTGCGCAGAGCCCCGGGCTTGCGGGCCAGCACCGGCACGTAATGCCACGGGTCGAACACCGTCTGGTCACGGCCAAAACTGCGTAGGTGATCGCCGACCACCCGACCGTCTTGGCGGATCTTGATGCGCTCGGCATAGGCGCGGATTTCCACCGGACGGCCGACGGCGTGCGCCGAGACCGAGTATTTGTTGTTGTCGAACCGCACCAGGCAGGTCTTGGACACCGAAGCGGGCACGGCGTGGAAGCCGTCGAACCGACCGGCATAACGGATCAGGCTGGGCCGTTCCGCCTCGAACACCTCCCAGATCGTCCGGTCGCGGAACTCCGGGTGAGGGTGCGCGCGGGCATAGGCGACGCAGCGATCGGCCAGCCAAGCGTTCAACTCGTCGTAGTTGGCAAAGCGCAAGCGCGGCGTGAAGAAGCGCTCGCGCACCAGCCCAACCTGGTTCTCGACTTGCCCCTTCTCCCACCCTGAGGCGGGCGTGCACGCCACCGGATCGACGAGGTGGTGGCTGCACATCTGCAGGAAGCGCCGATTATAGACCCGCTCACGGCCCACCATGATGGTGTCCACCGCCGTCTTCATGTTGTCGTAGATGCCGCGCGTGCAGGCACCTTTGAAGAAGGCAAACGCCCGATCGTGTGCGTCGAGCACCATCTCCAGCGTCTCGCGCGGATAGGCCCGCACGAACAGCATCCGGCTGTGACACAGCCGCATATGCGCCACCTTGAGCGTCACCGTTGTGCCGCCAATCAGCACGATCTCATGGCTCCAGTCGAACTGGTAAGCCTCGCCGGGTGCGAAGCTCAGCGGCACATAGGCCGAGACCGACGTTGACGCACGGTCGCGCCGCCATGTGCGGGCATAGCGGCGGACGGCATCGTAACCGCCTTCATAGCCGAGGGCGCGAAGCTCCTCGAACAATCGCACCAGCGTCAGCTGCTCCCGGCTCGCCTTCTCCTCGTTGCCCTTCAGCAAGCCGTCGAGCTGCGCCCTCCACGGACCAATCCGCCGCTGCGGCTGCGCCGTGCGTTCATAGTGAAACTCGGTCGCCTCCGAGCGGACGATCTTGCGCACGACCTTTCGGGATAACCCGAACTCGCGACAAATCTCCTTGATCGGCTTGCCCTGAACACGGTGCGCGCGCCGAACCTTCGCAATCGTTTCCACCACCAGCATCCCAATCCTGGCCCCCGGTCGTCCCGAGAACCATCGTGAACCCCTTCATCAAAGGGGTCCCTTTTGGACGCCGATCACCCCTCCAATGGGGTCCTTTTTTCACGCCGAAACACATCAT
>CAITEF010000045.1 GCA_903891315.1 uncultured Rhodospirillales bacterium
ATCAGCCCGGTCATCGCCTGCAAAATAGCGTCATAACCCGGCAAACCGCCGAGCGGGCCATCGGCACCGAAGCCAGAGACGCGGCAATGCACAAGACGCGGGAAGCGCGGCGCGAGATCGGCCTCATAGCCCAGGCCCCATTTCTCCATCGTGCCGGTCTTGAAATTCTCGACCAGGATATCGGCGTCTTCAAGCAGGCGCAGCAATACCTCGCGCCCCTCGGGCCGCCCCAGATCGAGCGCGATGCCCTGCTTGTTGCGGTTCACGCCGAGATAATAGCTCGCATCGCCGCCCAGGAACGGCGGCCCCCAGCCACGGGTTTCGTCACCCTGTGGCGGTTCGATCTTGATCACCTCGGCTCCGTGATCGGACAGGATCATCGTGCAATACGGCCCACCGAGCACGCGCGTGAGATCAATCACCTTCAGACCGGCGAGGGCACCGGCGGAAACGGGCAGGGTCATGCGAACATAGTCTCTTGTGGGGTGGTCGCCTCGCGTCCCCAGACGCGGCGGCAGAAATCGGGATAGGTGCCGAGCATCTCATCGCAGACTGGCCCGCGCAGCAACGCCAATTCCTCGGCACTCGGCGGCTCTGTCTGTGGCACGTTGGGCGGGGTGAGGTAGGACATCGCGGTGTTCGAATCGACACTCTCCAACGTCTCGCCCGGATGGATCGAGGCGAGGATGAAGCGGGTGCCGTCGAAGCGGAACACGCAACGCCCGGTCACCAAGGCCTGCGCTTGGCCGCGCCGCCAGACCTCCGGCTGTGAAATGCCGGGGGCGGAGATGTGATCGACCTTCTCCACCAACACGCGGGCGGAGTGTTCCTCGCGGAACAGGATGGTGCGCGGGGTGGCCATATACATGAAGGCGGAGCCGAAACTGCCGGGGAAGCGGACTTTGTCGCCGGGCCATTCGCCGGTGCCGACCATGTTGATATTCGCCTCGCTGTCGATCTGCCCGCCGGAGAGGAAGAAGATATCGATCCGCCCTTGCCCCGCGAGATCGAACAACTCCCTCCCGCCCTCGCTGAACGGCCCGCCGGTCTGGCGTTGCAGCAACGAGAGGCGCAGGTCGTAGCCCTGTTTCTTAAGTAGCCAACAGGCCGCCGCCGGTATCGGCGAGGCCATGCCCACGGCAATGTGGCGCGCGGGCGGGGCGTTGGGGTCGAGGATCAGTCTGACGACGGACGCGATCAGGAATTCTTGGATCGCGATGGGGCGCTCGTCGCTCATGCTGCCGACTTCGCTTTCTGGCCGTGCACGTGCTGGGCGAGATAATCCGAGAACCCGGCCTCCGTCCGTGCCGCTTTGGCATAGGCGCTGATATGGGCGCGGTCGGCATCGTATTCGTCGAGCAATCCCGCGGGCCAAGCCCCGTGTTCGGCCACGGCAATCGCATCGACGTAGACGCCGGAGATCACGCCGGGGGCGAGTTTTTCGTCATCAAGCATCCGTCCCTTCACGATCCGTTCGACGGTGACGAGGCTATGCTTCGCCGCATGCGCCATGGTGGCGAGTTCGCGGCGGCGGCCAACCCAGACATTGCCTTCCTCATCGGCGCAGGAGGCGTGGAAGATGGCGAAATCCGGGGTGATGGCGGGCACCAGCAGGATCGGATCGTCATCGGCGGCGAACGGGTTGGCGATCACGTGCCATTCTGGACGATGCCCCAGCACGTCACTGCCCAGGACGCCGCGCAGAGGCATGAACGGCACGCCTTTTTCGGCGGCCTGGAGCGCTGTGTGGATCACCGGGCAAGTGGCGTCGAGCACGCGGATCGTGCCGGCGGCGACGGCGGCGGCAAAGCGCGGCCCGGTGCCAGCCTCGCCGAGCGAGACGGCGGCAGTCTCGATGGCCACCGCACAGCCCGCGCCGATCAGCAGATCGGAGGCGTATCCTGAGGTCGGCACGCCGACCAGTCGCAATCCCCGTAGGCCACGCCGGACCAGCGCATGGACCAGGGCCCCGGGCGAGAGCGAATCATCCGGCGGCAAGGCGATCAGCGCCCCGTCGGTGACCCTGGCCGCGAGGGCTTCGAGCGAAATTGTTGTCATCGGATCGTCCTCCAAGCATCAGAACGTGACGGGAGGACGAACAGATGACAAGAGCATGGTTGCCCGATCAGGTTTGCTTGACTTCGCATTCCACGTAGGGTGCCAATTCCGCAGGAATTGCACCATTCC
>CAITEF010000046.1 GCA_903891315.1 uncultured Rhodospirillales bacterium
GAGAGGCGCGGGCGCGGGCATCGCTTGAACTGCTCGGCCTCGGCTCGCGCGAAGGGAACACCCCCGCCCAATTGTCAGGCGGTCAGCAGCAGCGCGTTGCCATCGCCCGCGCCCTGATCAACGCGCCCAGCCTGCTGTTGGCCGATGAGCCAACCGGCAATCTGGACACGCGCACATCGCACGAAATCATGGACACGCTGGTGGCGCTGAACCGCGACCGTGGCGTGACCATCGTGCTCGTCACCCATGAGCCGGACATCGCTGCCTATGCAACGCGGGTGGTGACAATGCGCGACGGGCTGATCGTCTCCGACGCTAAGCCCGAGACACGCGCCGTGGCATCGGGCGTTGTGCTGGACACCACGCTGTTCGGCACCGCCAAGGAAGCCGCCGGTGATGCGGCTTCACGCGGTCAGGCTGCCTTCGGGGCGCTGGCCGCGATGATCCTGACCGCCGCCGCCCAGGCGGTCCTGCGCAACCGCACCCGCTCCGCACTGACCATGCTCGGTGTGTTTATCGGCGTGGCGGCCCTGATCGTGATGGTGTCGGTGGGCCAGGGAGGCAATGAAGCGGTGTTGAAGCAGATCCAAAGCCTGGGGACCAACCTGCTGGTGGTGGTGCCGGGGGCCGTCACCTCTGGCGGGCTGCGTGCAGGGGCTGGAAGTGCCTCGGTGATCACGATTGGCGACGCGCAGGCGATACGGCGCGAGGATACCGCGATTGCCAGTGTCAGCTACCTGATCCGGCAATCTGGGCAGATCGAGAACGGCAATCAAAACTGGTCAACCTCGATCCAGGGGGTCAGTCCGAATTATCCACCCGTCACCAACTGGCAGATCGCCGAAGGCCGCGCCATCACCGAGGATGACGACAGCCGCGCCGCGTTGGTGATCCTGCTCGGCAACACCGTCGCCCGCCAATTGTTCGGCGACACAGAGAGCCCGATAGGCCGCCTTGTCCAGGCCAAGGGGGTGCCGTTGCGGGTGATCGGCGTGCTGTCGACAAAAGGACAGACTGCCTACGGGCAGGACCAAGACGACGTGGTGATGATCCCGTTCAGCACCGGCGAGCGCAAAGTGCTGGGCGTTGCCGCACCGAGCTCCGCGCAGACGCCGTTGAACTGGGTCTATCCGCTGCCGCCCAATCCCTATGCACTCACCCCTCGCTTGGCTGGCTTCGTCAACCAACTCTATCTGCAGGCCCAAACCGCCGATTCCGTGCAGCCTGCGATCCGGCAGGTGACCGAGACATTGCGCCGCCGCCATCGAATCGCTCCGGGCGGGACGGCAGATTTCGCGGTCCGCAACCTCAGCCAGATCGCAGAGACGGCGGCCAGCAGCGGGCGCATCATGGCGCTGTTGCTGGCGGCGGTCGCCTCGATTTCGTTGCTGGTCGGCGGCATCGGGATCATGAACATCCTGCTGGTCTCGGTGACCGAGCGGACGCGGGAGATCGGCCTTCGCATGGCCATCGGCGCGCGCCGACTGCATGTGCTGCTGCAATTCCTCACTGAAGCGGTGCTGATGAGTGTGACCGGCGGCGTGGCCGGAATTCTCGCAGGGCTGGCCCTGTCGCAGGTGATCGGGCTCGCCACCGGCTGGCCGGTCCCCACCTCGCCCACCGCGATTGCGGGTGGCTTCCTGTTCTCGGCCGCGGTTGGAATCTTTTTCGGCTATTACCCGGCTCGCAAGGCCGCCCGCCTCGATCCAATCGAAGCGTTGCGCTACGAGTGAGCGCCCTCGATCGTAATGGCGTGGCCGAGACCAGCGGAGTGCGCGCCCGGGCGGCCATCACGGCACAGCTTGTCTCACAGACCGGCCAGCTTCTGCACGCCTTCGGGCTTCGAGCTCCACCAATATCTCGCCGGAATGCTCGCCCAGCCGCGGCGGCTGGTGCAAGCTGCCGGGGGAGGCGCTGAAATGCGTGACCATCGCCGTGGTGATGCAGGCCGCTTCGGTTGGGTGCTCGTAGCGCATCCAGAAGCCCGTCTCACGCAGGTGCGCGTCGGCATAGGCCGGGAGATTGGGTTTCGGCCCGTTCTGGTGATAGCCGCAGCCCAAGCCGTAGATGGTCCGCGGATTGCGCGCCGAGACGGCGGCATAGCCGATGCCGAGCCGGTTGGCGGCACTTGCGCGCATCGAGTGGATTAACACATCGGCGGTCTCGACGAGGTCCATCAAGGTGGCGAGATCGGCCGGGTTCTTCAGGTTGAGCTCTAGCCTAAGCCACCGACTGCCGGAAGATGTTCATCCGGTAGACGAACTGATCCGCGCGGTGCCAATTGACCGACACGATCAAGATGCCCTCACGCGTGACATAGCGACGCACCATCTGCATCGCGAAACTGCCATCCTCCAACCCGAATGCCGCGGCGACATGACGCGGCATTTCAAGCGCGCGGATTTCCTGCGCCACGTCAGTGATGATCCGCCCCGAGGCTTCCTGCAGCAGGGCATAAAAAGGCAACCGCACATTCCAGAACCCGGCGACGATCTCGGCGAACTCTGCCGGAATATGCGCCTCGACATAGGCCAGTGGCACGCCACCCAGTTTGGTCCATCGCACGCCACTGACCAGCAGCCAGTCGCTGCCAGCGACAGCACCAAGCCGCTCGGCCAACTCTGTGTCCAGCACAATCGGAGTGATGGATTGCACCGCGAAATGCGTGTTGGTGGCGTTGGCGAACAGATCATCCAACGAGGCAAAGGACTGGAAATACTTCGCTGTCGGTGCAGCCGACACCACCACACTGCCCGATCCCTGACGCCTACGGATGAGCCCATGCTCCACCAGGCGCCGCAGCGCCTCGCGCACCGTGTTCCGGCTGGTCGAGAATGTCTCGGACAGCTCAGCCTCGGTCGGCAGAGAGGCACCAACGGGATACGATCCATCGGCAATTTGCGCACGCAATTTGGCGGCGATCTGAACGTAGAGCGGTTGGACGATCTCGTTCATTTTGGAAGGAACCCATCGCCCACGCGCTGTATCTGCATGCCCACCACCCTACGGAAATGGGCGGGAATCAGCCAAGCCTGCTGATCGGCCACATCCGCCAGCAACGCACGCCGCGTCGCCTCGGCCTGGGTCGGGTCATGGCAAAACCGGCTCGACCATTCCGGCTTGAGGAGTTGCACAGGATGATGGACGGCGTCCCCACAGAGCAGACTGCGCTCGCCGCAGCGATGCAGCGACAACCCGACCTGCCCTGGTGAATGGCCCGGCAGCGGACGGACCGTGAGACCTTCCAGCAGTTCTGCCTCGCCATCCACCTCATCGACCTGCCGGGATTCAATGACCGGCAGCACGGAATCTTTGAATGCGCCGTGATTAACCATCGGATCGTCCGGCCCATTCGCCAGCCAATGCGCCAATTCGGCGCGACCGATCAGATAGCGCGCCTTTGGAAACGTCGGCACCCAACGCCCATCGCGCAGTTTTGTGTTCCAGCCGACATGGTCCGCATGGAGATGCGTGCAGAAGACGATATCGACATCCTCTGGCGCGAGGCCGAGCGCTGCGAGTTGGCTGAGATAGGCGGTGCCCGCCCGCTCATGCCAGAGCGGATGACGCGGGCGGGGCTTGTGTTCGCCGACACAGCTATCGACCAGGATCACTCGCCCGGCGACGCGCAGCACTGTCGAGTGGATCGACAGGATCACATCCTCGCCCCGCATGAAATTGGGCTCCAACCAATCAAGATGCCCCGCCAGTGCCGCCGCATCGGCGGTGGGGAACAGCGTGGTCAGAGCAATCGGGAACCCTTCAAGATCGACGACGCGGTCAAGCCGTGCGTCGCCGATCATCAGCGTGTTGGACATCAGCCAGCCTTGCACTCATCGGGCGGGAATTCATCGAATAACGTCCATTTCCCGTCCTGGACCTGGATGATGTAGCCGGGCAGTTCGGCGTCGGTGCCGGTGAAGCAGATATTTGGCCCAATGACGCCGGAGAATTTGATCCCCTTCATCGCGTCACGGACCGCAATCCGCTCGGCGGCGAGCTTGGATGGGTCGCCGGTGACTTTGGAGGTCTCGATGGCCTGCTTCAGCAGATAGGCGGTGTCGAAAGCCTGCGCATCAACGTGATGCGGCCCTGCCTTGTGAAGCCCACGCGCAGCGGTCTCCTGGACGAAACGCTGCGAGAAGGCTTCGGTCGACGCATCATGCCCGCGCCAGAAGCCGGAGGCGAAGATCATGCCGTCGGCATCATGCCCGAAGAGTTCCGCCAAATTGGGCTCCGAGAACAATTGCGAGCCGATAATCCGGCCCTTGAAGTTCTGCCGATGCAACTCGCGCAGCAGCACCACGGCTTGATCGTAATTTGCCGCCAGCGCCAACACATCGGGGGCGTCCTGGATCACCTGGGCGACCTGGGCGGAGACGTCGAAGCTGTTGAGGTTGAAGGTCAACACTTTCGAGATCGGCACGCCAGCGGCCTTGAGCTGTGGCTGGATGACCTGCGTTGCCGTGATATTGGCGATCCGGTCATCGGAGACGTAGACCACATCCGCGCTCTTCATCGCGACATTGTGCCGCATGAGCGCCTTGAGCAAACGAGCGAATTGCTTGTCTTCACCGGCGGACAGCCGCCACGTGAAGGTCTTGCCCTTGGTGATGCCCGGTGCGCTGGAGGAATAGGGCAGCATCAAGATCTGTTCGCGCTCCGCATCGTTGACGGCAACCGAGGTTTCGCTCGATGACAGCGGGCCAATGATGGCCAGAACCTTGTCGTCCTCGGCCAGCGCGCGGACAGCAACCGAGGCCTGTTTTGGATCAGACGCGGTGTCGTAATGCACCAGATGGACCTTGCGCCCGGCCACACCGCCCTTGGCGTTGATTTCATTGATTGCGACTTCCACCGCAATCGCGGTCGAATCCCCGGTCTGCTTCAGCGGCCCGCTGGTCGCCGTGATGAAACCGATCTGCCACTCCGCCGGATCAGCGGCCTGTGCCGTGGATATCAGGCCTGCGAGCGGGATCGCCAAAAGAATCTGCCGCCAGTTGCGTAACATGATCTTTGCTCCTGTTTTGGGGTGTTTCAGTTTCAATGGGCTCCGAGATAGGCCTGGGTGAGCATCTCGCTGCGTCCAACCTCAGCGGATGGGCCGCTGATCAGCACGGAGCCGAGTTCGAGCAAGGTGGCCCGCTCGGCGATCTGCAACGCCATCGAGGTGTTCTGTTCGACCAGCAAGATCGCCAGCCCGTCGCGGTTGAGATCGCCGATCAGATCGAACATCCGTTGCACGAACAACGGCGACAGGCCGAGTGACGGCTCGTCAAGCATCATCAGGCGTGGCTTGGCGAGCAGAGCGCGGCCGATCGCCAGCATCTGTTGCTCACCGCCGGAGAGCACGCCAGCCAGCTTGTCACGCCGCATCGCAAGATTGGGAAAGCGCGTGTAGATCGCCTCCACATCGCGCGTGACATCGGCATCGTGGCGTGTGTACGCCCCCATCAGCAGATTGTCCTGCACGGTCAGGCTGACGAAGATCTGCCGCCCCTCCGGCACCAGCACCAGCCCGGACCGCACCCGGCTCGGCACATCGGACGTGGTGATGTCGCGCCCGTCGAAGCGGATCGTGCCCGCACGCGCCGGAACGACGCCCTGGATCGCCCGCAGCAACGATGATTTTCCCGCGCCATTCGCTCCCAGCACGGTGACGATCTGGCGGTCGGCCACAGTGAGATCGACCGACTTCACGGCCACGTTGCGACCGTAGCGGACTTCCAAGCCTGAGATTTCAAGCAGCGTCATGGCGCGGCCCCAGATAGGCTTCGAGGACACCGGGATCGTTCTGCACTTCGGCGGTCGGCCCGTCATAGATTTTGCGGCCGAAATTCAGCACCACGGTGTGATCGCACAGGCTGCGCACGAGGCTCATATCGTGCTCGACCACCAGCAGTGTCACACCGCGCTCGGCGACATCGAGCAGGAAATCCTTCAACTCCGCGGTCTCGCGGGTGTTCAGCCCGGCGGCAGGTTCATCGAGCAGCAGCACCTTCGGGTGGCTCATCAGCGCCCGCACCACCTCGATCTTCTTGCGGATGCCATAGGGCAGATTGGCGGTGACTTCGTTCGGGTAGGTCTCAAGACCAAAGGCCCGCAACTGCGCCTCTGCCTCCTCCCGCCAGACCCGGTTGCGTGGCAGCCAGAGTGGCGTGAGCAGATCCATCAGCCCGCGCGTGCGGGCATGCTGGCCGACCATGACGTTCTCGACCACCGAGAGATGCGGCATCAGACGGATGTTCTGGAACGAGCGCGCCAGCCCCATCGTGGCGCGCTTGCCGGGTGAGAGCGGCGCGATATTTGTGCCATCGAGCAAGATCTCGCCCTGATCAACGCCGAACGCGCCGGAGACCAGGTTGAACACCGTCGTCTTGCCCGCCCCATTCGGCCCAATCAACGCAGTGCGCTGGCCGCGCAACACGTCGAAACTGACATCGGTGACCACCTGCAACCCGAAGAACGACTTGCTCACATGGCGAAGCGACAGCGCGATGTCGGGCACAGCGCTCATGCCTGCTTCTCCACCCGACGATGGAGCAGTCGCCCAAGCCCAGTGCGCGTCACCACGCCTTCCGGTCGCCAGACCATCATCAGCACAGTGATCGCGCCGAGGATGATGAACCGCCAGGACGTGTCGAGTTGTCCGGTCGAGGCCGCATGGCCCACCGGCAAATGCGCCACCACGTAGCGAAACAACTCCGGCACGACGGTGAAGAACGCTGCCCCCACCAGCGGCCCCCATACGGTCTGCGTGCCGCCGAGCAGGACGAACAGCAGCAGGTAGACGGAGCTGAGGGAGTCGAAGCTCTGCACCTCGATGAAGTTGAAATAGAACGCATAAAGCCCGCCTGCGATCCCGGCCAGCACGCCGCCAATGGTGAACGCCGCCACCCGCGTGATCCGCACTTCGATGCCCATCAGACCCGCCACGACGTCGTCATCATGGATCGCCCGCATCGCAAGGCCAAAGCGTGCCTGCATCAGCAGCATCACCAAAAGCAGGATCACCACAGCGGCGACCGCGATGATCGGCCCGTCGATATGGTCCGGCACATTCATCCCCAACGCGCCACCGAGCAGATCGACATTGATGATCACGCCACTGACGAATTGGGCGAAAGCAAACGTCGCCAGCACCAGATAGACGCCCTTGGTGCGCAGGATCGAGAGTGCCAGGACGAACGAGATCACCCCGCTCACCGCGGCACCTGCGAACAGTGAGACGATGACGGGCGCGTCATATTCGGCGGAGAGTATTCCGGCCGTGTAGGCTCCCACCGCCTGGAAGGCGGCACCGCCGAGATTGAGCTGCCCGGTCGCCACCGGCAAGAACACCGCGTAGGCCAGGATGATGTTGAGCGACAAAATCACCAACATGCCGCCGAGATAGCCCGTCATCAGAGCTTCCCCTTCCCGATGGCATTGTGGCCGAACAATCCCTGTGGGCGGACAATCAGCGCCACCAGCAACAATCCCCAGACAATCGCCTGCACGGTGTCGCCGCCGAACAGATGGACCGACATCGCCTCGATCACCCCCACGATCACGCCGCCCGCAATCGCACCCCAGATCGAGCCGAGGCCGCCTAGGACCATCCCGGCAATCGCCTTGTTGCCGATCTCGTTGCCCATGCCGGAATAGACCTGCCCGTAATTCACCGCGAAAATCGCCCCGGCCACGCCGCAGAGCAGGCCAGACAGCACGAAGACCACCGGCACGATCCGGCTGACATCCACGCCCATCAGCAGGCTGGCATCCGGGTTCTCCGCAATCGAGCGCAAGGCCCGCCCGGTTTTGGTGGTGGCGAGCATGCGGGACAGTCCGAAGACAATGGCGAGTGCGAGGAACAGGCTCAGCAATTGCGGCAGGCTCACGATCAGCCCGCCGACGCGGATGTTCAAATCCTGGAACGGTGTCGCGAACCGGTGCGGCTCGGTGCCGTAGGCGATGCGGACGAGGTTCTCCAGGATCAGCAAAAAGCCGAGCGAGGAGACCAATGGGATTGCGTGCTCGGTGGCATCGCCGTAGCGGGCTTTCATGTAGCGGAAGGTCAGCCGCTCGACGACCAGCGAGATCAGGATGGTCAGCACAATCCCCACCCCAAGCGCCAACGCCCAGTTCAGCGGCCCGGTCAGCCCGAACGGAAGCCCATGCTCGGCCACCGCCCAGGCGAACATGGCGGTGACCATGAACAGCGGCGGGATGGTGAAGTTGAGAAAGTTCAGAATGCCTATTGTCAAATTGAACGCGAGGGCCACTGTCACATAGACAGCGCCCAACATGACCCCGTTCACGATCTGTTGGAGAATGAGGATCAACGCGGTCGCTCTCCATCTGACTGACCAACACGCTGGCTGAGACGGGCTTCATTTGTCAATACGGATCTCTCATTGACAGGCGATGTTGTTTGGACAAATTCTAAGCACATCACCAAGCGAGGCATTCATCATGGCATCGAACCGGGTCATCGTGGTGGGCGGCGGTCCTGTTGGGTTGGTGGCGGCGGCGACGCTGGCGATGCAGGGTGTGCCGGTCACGGTGGTCGAAGAGAGTGCGGATATCACCGAGGATCTGCGCGCCTCGACCTTCCATCCGCCGACATTGGAATTCCTCGCCACCCTTGGCGTCACCCAATCGCTGCATGATCGCGGCCTGATCAGCCCACTCTGGCAGTTCCGCGACCGCAAACAGGGCGCGGTTGCCACCTTCGATCTGTCGCTGCTGCGCGACGAGACGCCCTATCCGTACCGGCTGCAATGCGAGCAGTGGAAATTGACCCAAGCGCTGCGCGAGAAACTCGCGGCCAACCCGGATGTCACCCTGCATTACGGCCTGACCGCCACCTCCGTCGAACAGAACGCGGACCGCGTGTTGCTGACGGCCAAGCGCGCGGACGGCTCGGAGGAAAAGCTCGAAGCGCGCTATTTGATTGCAGCCGATGGCGCGCGCAGCTTCATCCGCCATTCGCTGCCGGTGAATTTCGAGGGGATGACGATCCCCGAGCGCTATCTCTCGCTCTCCACCACCTTCGAATATCGCGACGCCATCCCCGATCTCGCGGGAATCGCCTATGTGTCAGACCCGGATGAGTGGGTGACATTGCTGCGCACCCCGACGCTGTGGCGCGTGCTGTTCCCCACCGATCCGGCCGAGGGCGACGAGGCGATGATGGCGCCAGCCCGGCTGGAGGAACGTCTGCAGGCGTTGGTCCCCAAAGACACGCCATATGAGGTCGTCCACAAGACCGCCTATCGCGTGCATGAGCGCGTGGCCGATCGCTATGTACATGGCCGCGTGATCCTGGCCGGTGACGCCGCCCATCTGAACAACCCGCTCGGTGGGATGGGGATGAATGGCGGCATTCATGACGCGATGAATTTGGGCGAAAAGCTCGCCGCCATCTGGCAGGGGACGGAGCCGGAAATCCTGGGCCGCTACGAGCGTCAGCGCCGCAAGGTGGCCATCGAGGCGGTGCAGGCGCAGGCCTTGCGCAACCGCTCCATCCTCAACGAGCGCGATCCGGCCAAGCGTCAGGCGTATTACGACGATCTGCGCGCAGTGGCTGACGATCCGGTTCGCCACAAGGGCTACGTGATGCGTTCGTCGATGATCCAATCCCTGCGCGATGCCGCAACGGTGGAATAATCCCATCCAACCAGGAGCCACAAATGGCCGATTCCCGACTCCGAACCGCCCTCCAGACCGGGCAATTCATTGTCGCCCCCGGCGTGTTCGACATGATTTCCGCCAAGGTCGCCGACGGCATGGGCTTCCCGGCGCTTTATGGCACCGGCTATGGCACAGTGGCCGCCAATCTCGGCCTCGCCGATGTGGGGCTTGCCACCTACACGGACATGGTGACGCATCTTGGCCAGATCGCACGCGCCTCCAGCACGCCGCTGATTGCAGATGCCGATACCGGCTATGGCGGTCTGCTCAATGTCCGCCACACTGTGCCCGGCTATGAGGCAGCGGGGATTGCCGCAATTCAGATCGAAGATCAGGAATCGCCCAAGAAATGCGGCCACACGCCGGGACGCCGCGTCATCCCAGTCGAGGAGATGCTGCTGAAGATCGAGGTAGCCGTGCAGTCGCGCAGCAACCCAGATTTCCTGGTGATTGCCCGCACCGATGCGCGCACCTCGCTTGGCATCGACGAAGCGATCCGTCGCGGCAAGCTGTTCGCCAAGGCGGGGGCCGACGTGGTCTTCGTCGAAAGCCCGGAGACCGAAGAGGAAATGCTGCGCATCGGTGGCGAGATCGATGCCCCCCTGCTCGCAAACATGGTCGAAGGCGGCCGCACCCCTCTGCTGCCAGCCAAGCGTCTCGCCGAGATCGGCTACAATATCGCGATTTACCCGGCGGTGGGCTTCCTTGCCATCACGGCGGCGTTGGATCGCGTCTACTCCCATCTGCACAAGCACGGTGACAGCACCGGCCTGCCCACGTCGGAAAGCTATGGTTTTGGGCGGATGTGCGATCTGATGGGCTTCCCGGATGCCTGGGCGTTTGATCGCAAATGGGCCGAGCGGATGGAGCAACTGCAGGCGGAGATGAAGTCATGAGCAGAGACGCACTTGGCTGGCGCAAGAAATTCGGCGTCATGGGTCCCTCCACCAACACGGTGGTGCAGCCCGATTTCGACGACATGCGGCCCTACGGTGTCACCAACCATTACAGCCGCATCTTTACCCCCAACGCGAA
>CAITEF010000047.1 GCA_903891315.1 uncultured Rhodospirillales bacterium
CAGGTTATTGGCGGCCATGCCGTAAAACGAAGCCCGCCAACCCTCGATGCTGTTGCAAACCAACCCGTCAAAACATGAATGGCTTGGATCCTAAGCCAACCCAACATTCAGGAGGGGGATTCTTCAGCGGCCTGCTAGCCACCTTGGTCAGGTTGCAATTCGCCTTTGGAAGGCCGCCACAGCGTCGATGAACGCACCCGTCGGCTTGCCAAGCGGCCGCACTTCCATAACCTCTGGCGGGCTACCTTCGGCAAACTCAGAATGGGATTGGATCGCAAGCCAGCCTGCCAACCCTTGCAGCACAAGGTGCTCTTCAGCACGCGCAATTTCGTGCTCGTCCGGATCGCTTGCGCGCCCAAGGGTCGAGTGACGGCCATCCTCAAGTAGGACGACCCACCGCCGGTCGCTGCTACCGTCTGCCTGCCTCACGTCTCCCGCGCCTCCCGTATGCTACAACCGCATCATGCCCGCTCCGATCCGTTCCCGCCAGCTTGCAAGGCCTCCGTTCGACGACGTCTCAAACAGTCGCCGAAAGAATATGGCTGCCATCAGAGGCAAGGATACGAAGCCTGAGATGGCGTTGCGCGTCATCTTGCATGCTGCGGGCTATCGATACGTCCTACATGCCAAGCATTTGCCCGGGCGCCCTGACATCGTGTTCCCTGCACGCCGGAAGGTGATAGAGGTCCGGGGCTGTTTCTTCCATCGTCATGGGTGCGCGAACTCCGCCTTACCGAAAACACGCGCACTGTGGTGGGCGGCAAAGCTGGATGGCAACGTCGCGCGCGACCTTCGCAACGTTGAGGCTCTGCATAAGGCCGGCTGGGAAGTGCTGATTGTCTGGGAATGTGAGATCTGGACAGACGTGGAAGCTGTAGCCCTGCGAGCATCAGATTTTCTGGGTCCACCAGGCCGCGGTTGTATGGATCGCAAAACTTAGTACCCTTCGCTGGGGTGGTCCCGAATCGGGGTGACGGGAGGCTTAACATGGACGCCAGCACAAGACCGGGACACATGGACAGCTACCTCGCCGCCAAGATCGCCCGGCTCGCTCGCGGTGAGCAGCCTCGAGTACTGGACATGTTCGCGGGAGCGGGTGGGATATCGCTCGGCTTTCACAAGGCTGGGTTCCGCATTGATGGCGCCCTGGAGATTGAGCCGCTCCCGGCGTTAAGCCACGCAATGAATTTCCACGGCGCCGATCCCGATTTGCTGGCTCTTCATGCCCGCCCTCGGGACATGACCAAGGTAGAGCCCGACCAACTGACCGAGGAACTTGGTTTGGGTTCGGTTGCCGAAGCTGTGGATGTCTTGGTCGGCGGCCCACCATGCCAAGCCTACGCGCGCGTTGGGCGGGCTAAGCTGCGTGAGATTGCAGACCATCCCGAGGCGTTCAAGGTAGACCCTCGGGGTAACCTCTTTCTTCGCTACCTTGCCTACGTGAAGGCATTCCGCCCGCTGGCGATCTTGATGGAAAATGTGCCCGATATCCTTAATTTCGGCGGTCACAACGTCGTCGAGGAGATGGTCGAGGCGCTGGAGGCGTTGGGCTATGACGCCCGCTACACGCTTGTTAATACGGCCTTTCACGGCGTGCCTCAGATGCGGGACCGCGTGTTCCTGCTGGCTTACCGGAAGGAATTGCACGTCCGGATCAGCTTCCCCAAGGCGACGCACCACATGCAGCTGCCGCCCGGTTATGCCGGGACGCGGGCTGTTGCACTGAAGTTCGTCGACCTACTGGGTGGAGCAGGCTTCAAGCAAGCGGATCTCGGCAATGCGTCGCTGCCGTTTCCAGTGACGGCCGAGCAGGCGATCGGTGACCTGCCGCCAATCCTCGGCACGTCCGTCAAGCGTGGCGCGCGGCGGTTCACCGATCTGGCCCTCTACCGCGAGACGAATGAAATCTCGCAATACGCCGCTGCAATGCGGCAGTGGAAGGATTTCGAGGGTGGCGATGGCGTTTATGATCACGTGATTCGCTACCTTCCCCGCGACCACGTCGTATTCCGTGAGATGAGGCAGGGTGCTGAATATCCTGAGGCGCACGCGACTGCAGTCCGGATTGCCAACCGGGAGGCAAAGAGGCTGGGCTATGCGCCGGGTAGCGCGAGCTGGCAGAAGCTGCACGACAGCATCGTGCCGCCATACGACATTACGAAGTTTCCGAATCGCTGGTGGAAGCTGCGCCCCGACTACCCCGTCCGCACATTGATGGCGCACATCGGCAAAGACACGTACAGCCACATCCATTACGACAGCGTCCAGGCGAGGACGATCAGCGTACGAGAAGCGGCGCGACTCCAGTCGTTCCCGGATGGTTTCGTCTTTGCGGGCGCGATGAACGCTGCATTTCGACAGGTCGGGAACGCCGTCCCACCGCTCATGGCAAACGCCATCGCTGAGATGATCCGCGACGCCCTTTCGGATGCCGCAGAGAGATTGTCATTCTAGTCCCCATGCACCGTGATTTTGACCGGTTGAGCCAGCTTGATCTTACCCGGCCAATACGTCGGTTTGAGACGGTTAGCCGGGGGACTGCTTGAGGGACTGCACGCGGAGATAGCCGCCACTCAGATTTGCCACCGACCGGCCAACTATCGGCGTCTGCATTTGAAGCGGGCGGTCGAAAACTCTGCGGATGAGGTCCTAGTCGGGTTCATCAATGTCTGTGGCCCGCAGAGTGATCGGATCACTCCAGACAAGGCCAGCCGCGTCAGCGGCTATTGAAAAGCCGTCGGCGATAACGCCCTCCGGCATCCCATTGTTGTGGGCATCCAGCAATTTCCTCGCAAATTCCCGGATGTCTTCGGAGATCCGCAGCGTTGCCCCATCATCCGATAGGCCGTGCAGGCGGTAGATGCGATATTCACCCGCAGTCTCCGCCGCGCAGATCACCTCGGCCAGGGACATGTGAAAACCCTGGTCTGCCCCCTGTTTGGTTGTTTTCACATCGATCAGCAACTCGCCACCATCCTTGAAGACGCGCTTGAAATCATAAGGAGCATACGCGTCTGTGGCGGACGACCATTCGTATTGCTAAGGCCCTGCCGCATCGTGCTGCGCGGCCAGATAGGTGTCGACGAGCGCCTCTCCCTCAGCACCGATCCTCGCCATTTCGCGGCTCGCACGCTCCACATCCTCGGGCGTCGCCCGGCGCGCACTGCGCCCGCGCTGCAGGCGCCTGATACCACGCAGCCCGCCTTGGACAGCGTCCTCAAGCGCAGCCTCCATGTCGCTGTCATCAAGGAGGTGGCCAAGCGGGTGGTTGTCGGCAACTCCGGGGGCGCCCATCGCAGCACGCAACGCGTCGATGTCGAGCGACACCATCGTACGGCGTTCGCCGCCGAACATCGGCGATAAGGCTGCGTGAAGTGGCGCGTCTCCAGAGTGGGCCGCAGCAAGGAGGACCAGTGTTATGCTCGTTGGTGTCGGGCGTCCAACAAACGCGATGACCGCAATATCGTTAGGTGCCAGGATATCAAAGCGGTGGTCCTCGTTGATTGGATCGCTGACCAACGTGCCGTTCAGACGCCAGTTTTTGGAACCCGGCGATTTCACGAGCTTGTAGGTGCCGGGATAGGCTGGTGCACCGGCAGGCCCGAATATCGTCACCGAAACAGGAACTCTGTTTCCCGTGGCGCGCGCAATGACCGCAAGGTCACGGTAGAATTCATCAATCAGCACGTCGGCGTTGAGATTGATGCCTTTAAGATTAGAATTCGAGTAATGGTGATAGAGGCTTTTGAACCACCCCAGGTCGGTGCGTCCAAGTTTCTTGATGGCGACGAAGTCAGACAACCTGAACCCTCCAGCAGAGTTTTCCACTCACCAGCTTGGTGTTTGGTGAGTGTTTTCATTGTGGCGATGTGCCGCAAGGGGGCGCACGCAAAATGTCATCGCTCTCAACACATCCGCGGATTACGCTCGGTGCGGGTGCGCCGCGACACGGTGCTATTCTACCCGCCGTAGCACGCCGGTCAGGCGGAGCGACATGAGGGGTTCCGGTAGGCCCCTTCGGCGCACCTGCATCATTCGCTGGTTCTCGGCTATATCACCGCTATGTCCGGCTCCATCTCAAGCCACCACGCTTTAGGCTCCAAACCCAATTACCACATTGATCGGCTCGGCAGTGCTGTGATTCAAACTCTCAGATTGTGGAGTTTGGATCATGGCTGGCGAGTTTTGGCTGAGTGATGAGCAATGGTCAGCGATTGATCCTCTTCTGCCC
>CAITEF010000048.1 GCA_903891315.1 uncultured Rhodospirillales bacterium
ATCTCTGCGCCAACATGTTCCGCGCGGCGTCATTCTGTTTTCGCGGAATATTAAAGATAAGTCGCAAACATCTGAATTGACAGAAAAAATCCGCGATTGCTTGCCGCCGGGCGGTGTGCTGATGGTGGATCAGGAAGGCGGGCGCGTCGCACGGCTGCGTCCGCCGGCGTTCGATGCGTTTCCGGCGGCTCGTCGGATTGGTGAACTTCACACGCGCAACCCACAGACCGGATTGCGCGCGGCGTTTCTAGCCGGGGCCAGTATCGGGCTGACCTGTTCCGGGCTCGGCTTCGACGTCGTCTGTGCACCGGTGCTCGATCTGCCCGCGCCAGGCGCCGACCAGGTGATTGGTGATCGTGCATTTGGCCCGGAGCCCGAGAGCGTGGCCGCATTGGGTCGCGCTTTTGCCGAGGGGTTGGGGCAGGGCGGGGTTCAGCCGGTGATGAAGCACATGCCGGGGCATGGCCGTGCGCAGGTCGATTCCCATCTGGCCCTGCCGGAACTCAACGCACCGCATGACGACGAGCTTGAACCTTTCCGCCGCAATGCCGATCTGCCGTGGGGCATGACCGCGCATATTCTCTTCCGTGATCTCGACGCCGTCCGCCCGGCCACCCAGTCGCGCCGTGTGATCTCCGACGTGATCCGAGGTAGGGTCGGGTTCGGTGGGGTGCTGGTGACCGACGATTTGGCAATGCAGGCACTCTCCGGCCCTCCCGCTTTGCGCGCGGTGCGGGCGTTGGAGGCCGGGTGTGATCTGGCTTTGTTCTGCCCCGGTGGGCCGCGTGACAATCGGGCCGTGTTGGCGGCCTGTGCTGAGGTGACTCCCGACACGCTTGCCCGCCTTGCTGCGGCGCGTGATTGGGTGAAGACGCGAAAAACTGAACTGGATCTGGCGGCCATCACCGCAGAACGCGAGGCGTTGTTGGCATGATCTCGAACATTGTCTCGATTGCGATTGCCGTCATCGCGGCGATTCTGGCGATCACCCTGCACGAAGCCGCGCATGGTTACGCCGCCTGGGCGCTGGGGGACGACACTGCCAAGCGGGCAGGGCGGTTGTCGCTCAACCCGCTGGTGCATATCGACAAGGTCGGCACGATCCTGTTGCCCGGCTTTCTGCTGATCTCGCAGTTGATGACGATTGGTCGGATTGCCATCATGTTCGGCTGGGCCAAGCCGGTGCCGGTCTCGGCGTGGCGGTTTCCCAATCCGAGGCGGGGGATGATGTTCGTCGCCGCAGCAGGCCCCGCGATGAATTTCTTCCTCGCCTGGCTCGCGGGGCTGGCGGTGCATGGGGTGGACTATCTGCCGGACACGATGGCCGATGGCGCGTTTGAGTTCATCGACAGTTTCATGCTGATGAATCTGGTGTTGGCGCTCTTCAACCTGCTGCCGATTCCACCGCTGGATGGCGGGCGCATCATGGTGGGGCTGCTGCCCCAGGAGGCGGCGAAAGCCTGGGCCGGGATCGAGCGCTACGGCATCGTGATCGTCCTGTTGTTGCTGTTCATCCTGCCCGAGATGTCACGCGATTTCGGGCACCCAATCGACCCCGTGCGCGATTTTCTCGACGAATTGCTGCCACGCGCGCGCAATCTGATCCTGCGTCTGTCCGGCAATGTCCTTGATGACTGAGACGACTGCGCCCGAGGTCGAACCCGACCGGTTGATGCTGCATCTGCAAGGCTTCGAGGGGCCGCTTGATCTGCTGCTCGATCTGGCGCGGCATCAGAAACTCGATCTGGCGGCGATCTCTATCCTCTCGCTGGTTGATCAGTTCCTGGCGGTGGTGGAGGGTGCGCGGCGGATCCGGCTTGAACTGGCCGCCGATTGGCTGGTGATGGCAGCGTGGCTCGCTTGGCTGAAATCACGGCTGCTGGTGCCGCAAGGCGAGGAAGGCAGCGAAGAGGGCGAGGCCGCCGCTGAGCAACTCGCGGCACGTCTACGCGACCTTGCACGGGTGCGGCAATTGGCGGAATGGCTCGGCCAGCAGCCGCAGATCGGGCAGGATGTGTTCGCGCGCGGCGCACCGGAGGATTTCACCGAGGCAGACTCCTCACGCCTCGCCGCCGGTCTGCCCGCGTTGCTGCGCGCCTATCTGGTTTCGCTGCGGCGGACGATGGGGGGCGAGACCTATCGCCCCGCGCCGCATCTTCTGTGGAGCGTGCAGGACGCACTGGTTCGGCTGGATCGCATGCTGGGCCGTCTGCCGCCGGGATGGACGTCGCTGGAGCATTTCCTGCCAAAGGGGATGACGACCCCGTTGGAGCGACGCGGTGCCTATGCCGCCGCCTTGATCGCCAGCCTGGAGATGGCGCGCAACGGGCGGCTTCTGCTCGAACAGCCCGAGGCTTTTGCCCCCATCATGCTCTCTGCCGTTGTCGAGTCCGCTGCATGACCGAAATTCTGCTGTCCGACATCCGCCTCGCCGAGGCGCTGATCTTCGCCTCGCCCGGCCCGGTGCTGCCCTCGGCGATTCTGCGCGTGTTGTCCGATTTCGCCGATCTGGATTTGGTGATCGCCGCCATTCAGGCGCGCTATCAGGGCGGTGGGGTGGAATTGGTGCAGACCACCGGCGGCTGGCAGTTCCGCACCGCCCCCGATCTCGCGCCAGCGTTGCGTCAGGTGGTGGAAACCCCGCGCCGCTTGTCGCGTGTGGCGATGGAAACGCTGGCCATCGTCGCCTATCACCAGCCGGTCACGCGGCCTGAGATCGAGGAAATCCGTGGGGCGACATTGTCGCAGAATACGCTGGATCAGTTGCTGGAACATTCGCTGGTCGAGCCGGTGGGCCGTCGTGAATCGCCGGGCAGGCCCACAATGTGGGGGACCACACCGCAGTTCCTCACCCATTTTGGCCTGAAGGATCTGCGCGAGTTGCCGCGCCGGGATGATCTGTTGCTCGACCCGCAAACGGCGTTGCTCAGGCCGCGTGAGAGCTAACCGCCGCAAAACGCCGTCAGGGCGGTTTCCCTCTGGCCCGCATTCCTGCTAGCAAACCGCCCAGGAGACACATAGACGCATGTTCGACTTCGCCTGGACCGAAATTGCGCTGATCGGGGTGGTGGCACTGGTCGCCATCGGCCCGAAAGATTTGCCAGTTGCCATCAAAACCATCGCGGGCTTCATCAAGAAGGCGCGCAAAATGGCCAATGAATTCCAAGGCCATGTCGACGAGATGGTGCGCGAGGCGAATCTTCATGACGTGCAGCAGCAGATCCGCGACCTGAAGAACTTCAACATCAAGGACGAGATCGAGAAGGCGGTGGACTCCGACGGCTCGCTGCGTGCGACGCTGAACGAGAACCCGCTGGCCGGTGCCCTCGACCCGCTCCCTGAGACGGTTGTTGCCCCGCATCCAGAGGCGATGATCGCCAATCCGGAGACGGCGGAGGTCACAATCGAGACGCCGTCGTTCCTACCGCCGGAATACGCGCCGCACGTGCCGGAACCCGTCATGGTCCCGCCTCCACCGCCCGCACCGCCCGCCTTTATTCCGCCGGGTACCGAACAGCATTCCGCCTGACCGCATTCAGACAGCA
>CAITEF010000049.1 GCA_903891315.1 uncultured Rhodospirillales bacterium
AATTCGCGTCCGCCACCGAATAGGTGATCGTCTTCTGGCCGATCGCCAGAGTGCCCGGCGTGTTGCCGCTGGTGGCGATCTTGTAATTGCTGGCCGCGGCACCGCCGAGGGAGGTGACGATTTCGCTGTAGCTGCCAGCCGATGTGGTGGCGCTCAGCGTCACGTTGCTGCTGTTCTGGGTGACGCCAACTGCCGCCGTGACCGCGTCGGTGCCGACAATACCGTTCAGAGTCGCCGCGCCGAGGGTGGCCAGCGTGCCGTAGACCGAATTCGAATCGGCCACCGCATAGGTCAACGCCTTTTGGCCAATGATCAGACTGCCGGCCGTGTTGCCGCTGGTTGCAATTTTGTAGTTGCCGCCTGCCGCACCGCCCAACCCGGTCACGACCTCGTTGTAGGTGCCAGCCGCCGTGGTGGCGCTGAAGGGCACGCTGGCGTTGTTCTGGGTGAGTCCGACTGCGGCGGTGACGACATCACTGCCGACAATCCCGCTCAGCGTGGCTGTCCCGAGGGTGGCGAGCGTGCCGTAGACCGAGTTCGCATCGGCGACCAAATAGGTCAGTGCCTTTTGGCCGATGATCAGAGTGCCCGGCGTGTTGCCGCTGGTGGCGATCTTGTAGTTGCTGCTCGATGCACCGCTCAACGCGGTTACGATTTCGCTGTAATTGCCAGCAGCCGTCGTGGCACTCAGCGTCACGCCGCTGCCGTTCTGTGTGACGCCCACCGCTGCCGTGACCGTGTCACTGCCGACAATGCCGCTCAGCGTCGCCGCCCCGAGGGTTGCCAGCGTGCCGTAAACCGAATTGGCATCGGCCACCAAATAGGTCAGCGCCTTTTGGCCGATGAGCAGATTGCCCGTCATGTTGCCCGACGCGGCGATCTTGTAGTTGCCACCCGCCGCGCCACCCAACCCGGTGACAATTTCGGTGTAATTACCGACCGGAGACGTGGCGCTCAGCGTCACGAGGCTGTTGTTCTGGGTGACGCCCACTGCGGCCGTGACCGCATCGGTCCCGACAATGCCGTTCAAAGTCGCCGCCCCGAGGGTCGCCAGCGTGCCGTAGACCGAATTCGCATCGGCGACGGAATAGGTGATCGTCTTTTGGCCGATGACCAAATGGCCGGACGAGTTGCCGGTCGAAGCGATCTTGTAGTTGCCTCCTTGGGCGCCACCCAAACCAGCGACGATCTCGTTGTAGGTGCCAACCGGCGTGGTGGCGGTGAACGAGACGCTGACGCTGTTCTGGGTCAGGCCCACCGTCGGCGTAACGCTATCGCCACCGAGGATCCCGGTCAGCGTGGTCGCCCCAGGGGTGGCCAGGGTGCCGTAGATCGAGTTCGCGTCCGCAACCGTGTAGGTTAGGGCCTTCTGGTCGATGATCAACGAGGCGGTGGTGAAGTTGAGCTTGTAATTCTGCGGCGACGTCACGCTGGCGGCATTGCCGATGGTGAGCGTGTAATTCCCGGCATTGGCGTTCGCCCCAGCGGCTACCGGCGTGCCGTTCAGCGCGGTGCTGAAATTGTCGCCCAGCACATACCCCGAGATGGAAACCCCGGTGGTGGGTGTGGTCTGGTTGTAGGTGAATTCGCCGCCGCCCGTGGGGGAGATCGTCAGAACCGGCTGTTCCAGATAGGCGAACACATTGCCCGCCAGCGGCACCGCCGCCCCAGCCGCCACGCCGTAGTAATGCCCGCCGACCAGACCGTTCAGCGTCGCCGAGCCGATCGTCGGCAGATAAACCAGCCAACGCCCGCCACCGGAGACCGACAGCGCGCCCGCACCGACCGTCTCGGTGAAGCTGTTGGCGATCAGGCTGAGCGCGTCGCCGGTTCCCGTGGCCGAAATCGTCGAATTGACGGTCAGCGCGCCGGTGGTGTCGATATTCACGGTGCCAGCAGAGACCACACCGGCGAAGCCGCCGAAACTGCCAATCGTAAGATTGAGCGCGTCATCCAACACCAAGCTGCCGACCGAGCCGGCGAATTGCCCGATCTTGTTGCTGTTGCTGGTGAACTGCACGCTGGCTGTGGGGTCGTTCACCTCCAGCGTGCCTGCGGTGATCCCGCCACTCGGCTGGGTGATCGCGCCGCTTGCGGTGATCTTGACTGTGCCGGTTGTCGTCAGCGAGGCGTTGGCGGCGAGACCACCCGTGACCTGCACGGCAACATTGTTCGCACCGAGGTTGGTCGCGCCGGACAGGAAGGCGGAAATCGTGCTGTTGCTTTCGGCGCTGGCCTGTCGTTGCAACAGCGTCTGCAGCGAAGTGACTGAACTGTCGAGCGAGACCAGCGAGAGTGAGCCGATGGTGATCGGAACCGTGGCCGTGCTGCCGGTGATCCCGGCCAGCAGCGAGGTTCCGGTACCGCCACTGAGCAAGGTGGCCACCACATCGGTGTTTGTGGCCGACGAGGGCACCGCCAAGGCGTAGCTCCAACTGCCATCGCTGGCGGTGGTGATCGGCCCGACCATGGTGCCGTCGGCGACGACGCCGATGGTGCTGTTGGCGAGCGGGGTGCCGTTGGCGGCGGTGGCGATGCCGGAGAGGTTGATTGTCTGTGTGCCCGCGACCGTGGCGGGCGTCACCGGCTGCGTGGGGGTCGGATAGTCGCCGACAACCGATGTCCAGGACGGCGCTGCAATTCCGGGCAAAGCGCCGGAGGTAACCGCGTTCTGTAGGGTCGCTTTCGTCTCGGCAGTGCCGATGGCGTTGGCATCTGCAAATGAACCGGACTGGTAGTAGAGATTGCTGGTTCGGTGCCCGATATTTGTTCCAACGAGCGCGTCGGTATTCGAGGAACTCGTGTTTGCGACAACCGAAATCGCCCGCGAGAGACTGCCGAGGTTGAAGCCGACCAACCCTCCCGAAGTCGTTCCCAGCACCGTTCCGTTGAACGACACGTTCGAAATAAAGGCGATTGAATCGTTGAAGCCGGTGATGCCGCCAGCGTAGTCAGACCCGTTCTGGGTGCCGTTCACCGTACCTGTGGCGGAAGACTGCGACAGCGATCCTTCGTTGAAGCCCGCGATACCACCTACGAGTGATTGAGCCGTCACCTGGCCGGAGAACTTGGCATTCGTGAGCGTGCCTGAATTGCCGCCGGTGATACCACCCGCGGCGCCACCAGAGCCCGTCGCAACAACTTGGCCTTGCGCGGAGACGTTGGTGATCGAACCAGAACTGGCACCCGCGATGATCCCGCTATAATTGGCCCCGGTGATATTCGCGTTGATAACGTTAAGGTTCTTGATCTTGCCAGTAAGATTTCCAATCAACCCAGCGTAATCAGCGGTGGTGTTGATCGTAAGATTGGCAATCGTGTAGCCTTGACCGTCAAAAATTCCCGAAAAATTCGAAATTCCCGAAAAGCCGGTGCCAGACAGATCAAGATTATTTTGAAGGCGATAATTGTAGTTTTGGGTCGTCGATACCGCAGCAAGCTGAGATTCGGTGTAGATCATCGCCCAACTGGCCAGCGTTCCACCAGTCACGTAGGACGCGTAATCATAAGGCACATTGCTCAAGATCGTCGCTGTGCCGCCCGACAACAGGATTGAACCACCTGTATTGAACTGCACAGAACCAACGGCGGTGCCGGTGTTGTCTGCGGTCAGGTTCACCTTCGCCAAATGGCCCGCGCTGATCGCCGCATTCACCAGCACATTGCGATACGCCGAGAGCGTCAGCGTGTTGCTCGATGACCAGGACAAAGCTGAATTGACGTAGATGTCGCCGGTGCCGGTTCCACCCGAGGTGGTCACGATGAAATTGCTGAAGGCGAGTTGGCTGTCGATCAACTCGGGGCTGATCGCCGATTGGCCTGCTGCGACGGCACTGTCGGTGATCACCACGTCGGCTGGATCGAGCAACACCGTGCCAGATGGGCCGGAGAATCCGCGCAAATCGACCGTGCCGGTGAAGCTCAGCACGCCATGGCTCGAAATCTCGGCAAACCCGCCGCTTGTCCCGCCGGTGGCCGAGATTGCGCCCGCGTCATTCGTGGTTTGATTGGACCAAACCACCACATTGCCACCCGGGCCGCTGCCGCCATTGGCGCGGATTGAGGCCCCCTTGGCGATTGTGGTCTTGGTCGCGTTGGGCACGGCGGTGGAGGAGAGTTTTTTCGATGGATCGGCACTGCCGCCGCGATCTCCACCGAGCAGAATACTGCCACCGGCCTTGGCACCGCTGGCATCAATCACCGCCTTGCTGCCCACGGCGACATTGGTGCCGCTGGCGATGATGCTGCCGCCATTGCCGGTGGTGCCGCGCGCGGTGACGCTGCTGTTGATCGACGCCGTCTTGCCCGCAGTGACGGTCACATTGCCGCCCGTCGGCCCGTCAGCGGAGACGTTGCCGGTCACCGTCACATCGCCATCGGCCTGCAACAGCACGCGTCCGCCCTGGGTGTTGGTGCCGGTGGCGTGCACATAGCCGCTGCGATTGCCCGCCAGCGCGTAGACGTTCCCGCCGACGGATTGCAGTGCCACATTGGCCGCATCGATGCCGCCGGAATTGCGCACGTCCCCCGCAGCACCGGACGGGCCGGATACCGTGACCAGCGCGTTGTCGCCCTGCGCCTGCAGCACCAGATTGGTGCCGGTGGCCAGCGTCGCGTCGCCGCCCGCTTTCACGGTGCCGGAATTCAAAACGTCCTGGCCGAACAGCACCACCGCGCCGCCAGCCTGGATCGCGCCCTTGTTGACCACGTTGCCCGCGGCGGTGCCGCCGAGGCTGAGCAGGCCGGACTGCATGAAGGCTTGCGCATCGGCCGACCTGGTCGCGGCGACGAAATTGCCGCCGGTCTGCACATTGCCGGTCTTGGTCACCACCACGCCCTGCGGGTCGAGCAAATACAGGCTGCCGGTGGCCGACAGATTGCCCGCGATGGTCGCAGGCGCGTTGCCGGTGACGATGTTCAGCGTCGCACCGTGGCCATTGTTGAACTGGACGGTCTTGCCGGCACCGATCGAGAAGCTCTGCCAGTCAATGATGCCGCGTGTGCCGGTTTGCGAAATCGTCAGCCCGTTGGTCGCATTGGCGATCTGCCCCTTGCCCGCGACAAATTGGCCGCCGCTCGGCAACACCGAGACCGGTGCCCCGCCCGCCAGTGCCTGACGCTGCGCCGAGATCGTGCAAAGCGCCGATCCGAGCAGCAAGGTTGCGCGCAGACGAGGGCGGTTCACCATGTCGCGGTCACCGCAGCGTGCAGGAACGCCCCATGCACGCCCTGAAGCGACGTGCGCAACAATTGCCAGCCTTGTTCAAGCCGCACCGACAAATTGTCCGCCACCATCATCTGCCCGCCGAACCCCACGCTCGCCGTGGTGGTCGCACCGGGCGCGGACGAACTGGCGGTCGGGTTCCAGGAGCGACCGACATCGCTGAACACGTGCAGCTGTGCACTGTCCGATCCGTCATGGCCGGTGATCAGGCTGGACGGGCTGAAATTCGGGCCGCGCAGTTCGGTGGTCAGCACCACGCCCTGCGAGCCGGAGACGCCAAATTCCTGATAGCCGCGCACCGCATCGATACCGGCAATCGACAGCCGCTCGCTGGCCAACAGCGTGGTGCTTGATCCCTGGGCGGTGGTGCGCAGCACCAGACCGTAATCATGCGGCAACGGGACCAACTGGGTGAGCATCAACCGATTATAGGCATATTGCGCGTTGGTCCCCAGCGTGCCGGATTGTGCCGTGCCGTTGGGGCGGAGTGCGCGATTGGTGTTCTCCGGCGTCATGCCGCCCGGACTGAGCACCAGCGTGTCCTGCGCCTGAAGCAGCCCCCACGCATTGTCGAACGAGGCGGTGTAGTGCAGCGAGAATTGCGACAACACCGTGAAGTTGCGTTGCACCGACTTGCCGCCGAAGGCGAGGTTGTTGTTGCTGCGCTTGAAATCATAGGCGAGCCCGATCGTCTCTCCGGTGGCACCCCATCGTGCCGCCGGTCCGCGCACGATTGGGTGACTGTAATCCCAGCCGAAATTCGTGTTGACGCCAACCGAGCCGAGATCAGCGCCGAGCTGCGGGATCTGGCGCGCGAGGCTGCTTGACAGTGTCACGCGGTCGCCACTCGGCAACGGGATCAATAGGCTGGCAGCATGCAATTCATAGATCGCATCCGCGCCCTCTGTCTCCGAGTGATTGTGTTGCAACACCCCGTCGCTGGAGGTGAAATTGTAGGAAATCTGTGTGCCCGACAGCGTCGGGTCGGTGGCGGTGACGGCGAGTGACCAGCGATTCCAGCCGGTGCTCGCAGATCCCGAATCAGAATATCCCAGTGACACCTGAACCGGTGCCTGATCGGCCACCCGCAGCGTCACATTGGTGGTGTCGGGCTTGGCACCCGGACTAAATTCCGGCGTGACCTTGACGAAGGGGGATGCGCCGAATTCCTGCAGCCTGCGATCCAAAGCCGCCTTGTCAATCACATCGCCGGGCTCCAGCCCAGCGGCAGAGCGGATCAGGTCGTCGGAGAACCAAGCATTGCCGATCACGTTGACGGTGTTGACGTGATATTCGGCGACCACCATGCGCAGCATGCCGTCAGTGACATCCTGCTGCGGGAAGCCCACATCAATAAAAGGATGGCCGACATCGCTGAAATGCTGGGTTACGATCTGCTTGGCGGAGTCGATGACCGAGCGGTCAATCACATGGCCGATCAAACCTTGCAAATGTTCGACAAGACTGGGTTTGTCAGCGACGTCAATCGCCGAGACATTGACTGTGCCATCCTGCAACGCTGGTGCTGGCATATGCGAATCAGGCAGCAAGACAAGCTCGTGCAGCACGGCCTGACCAGTCGCGTCAGCCGCGTGCGCGGCGCTGCCAAAAACCACGGACAAGGCCAACCAGCCGAAGATACGGTTGCGGTTTCGTATCATTGCCGGCTCAATAGACAGTTCGCCGGGCAACAGGCAACCCCAGCTAGGGCAGGCAAACGGATCAAGGTCGTCACTTCCCTGGCAGCCAAATGAGGCATGCCACGTCTGTCTTTGACATATCGGGCCACCCCTCCAGGCTCTAATACACTCGCTGCAACTTCATTTTTTTAAGAAGCTCTCAAACAAGATACGGATGAAATTCGCTGATGTCGAGACGCTTGCGTCATCTTCGCGGTGAAGGTCCGAATCCGGAAATGTTGCGAAATCTGGATTGACTCGCCGCGAATCAGGTTTCGGCCATAGTTTCGCCGTCTGGTCCTGGAACACGGTTGCTATGTCGACACCCCGCCGCCTGCTCGCCCGGCTGCGAAACCTGATGGCGCATCGCGAAGCTCAACACGGGGCAGGCGATCTGCTGGCCCTCGCACGTCTGATTGCCGCCGAATTGGTCAGCGAGGTCTGCTCGGTCTATGTTCTGCGCGGCGGTGACACGCTGGAGCTTGCGGCCACCGAAGGGCTTCGCCCGGAGGCGGTCGGTCGTACCAGGCTGCGCGTGGGCGAAGGATTGGTCGGGCTGGCGGCGGCCTCGGGCGAGACGCTCAATCTGCCGGACGCGCAGAATCATCCCGCCTTCGCCTATCGCCCCGAAACCGGCGAGGATGCGTTCGCCTCATTGCTCGCCGTGCCGGTGCGCCGGGCTGGGCGGCTGTTGGGCGTGCTTGTGGTCCAGAACCGCACGCCACGTCGCTATGATTCGGAGGAGGTCGATGTCGTCGAGACGGTGGCAATGCTGCTCGCCGAACTCCTCGCCGCCAGCCAGCCGGAGCAGGCCGATGGCGGGTTGTCGGCGACATTGCCGCGCCGATTCGGGGCCACCTCACTCGCGCCGGGGATCGTGATCGGCCCGGTGATGCTGCCGGTTTCGGGGCGGGTGCCGCAGCGCTTGCTGGCCGATGATCCGGATCGTGAATTGCAGCGCGTTGAGCAGGCCTGGGAGCAGATGCAGCGCGGGATCGACCGGCTGATCAGCGACCAATTGCCGACAGCGCAAGGCAAGAAGGCCGCCGACGTGACAGCGTCGCGTGAGATCCTCGACGCCTATCGTCTGGTGGCGGGCGACGCGGGCTGGCTGAAGCGGGTCAACGAGGCGATCAACAGCGGCTTGGCCGCCGAGGCGGCAGTGTCCCGCGTGGCGGGCGAGTTGCGTGACCGGATGCGGCGGATCACCGATCCCTATCTACGCGAGCGTTTGGCGGATCTGGAGGATATGGCCGGTCGGCTGCTCGACCATCTCACCGGTGGCCAAGCGCTTGAGGCGGTGCCTGCAGGTGCCATTCTGATCGTGCGCCGTCTTGGCCCCGCCGAGTTGCTTGATTGGCACGCGCGCGGGATCGGCGGTGTGGCGATCGAGGAGGGCAGCCCGTCCGGCCATGCGGCGATCTTGGCGCGCGCGCTGGGGCTGCCGGCCATCGGCGGGGCGCGCGGCGTGCTGGAGAGCGCATCCACCGGCGATGAGGCGGTGATCGATGCCGATGAGGGGCAGATTTTCCTCCGTCCCGCCGTCGAACTCAAACAGGGCTATCTGAGTGTGATCGCCGCGCGCAACGCGCGTCAGGCGGGATGGGCGTCACTGCGTGACAAGCCTGCGGTGACCCGCGATGGCACCGCACTCAAGCTGATGCTCAATTTGGGCTTGGCGATGGAATTGGGCCAGCTCGCCGCCACCGGGGCGGACGGGATTGGGCTGTTCCGCACCGAGATCGCCATGCTGGCGCGCGGCGCAGTGGTGGACACGCCCGAGCAGACCGCGGTCTATGCGCGGGTGATCGACGATGCCGGCAGCAAGCCCGTCACTTTCCGCACCCTCGATCTTGGTGGCGACAAGCTGCTGCCGGGCAGCCCCGCACCGGAGGAGGAGAACCCGGCGATGGGCTGGCGTTCGCTGCGCATTGGGCTTGACCGTCCGGCCTTGCTGCGCCGCCAGTTGCGCGCATTGTTGCTCGCAGCAGGCGGGCGCAAATTGTCGGTGATGTTCCCGATGGTGGCAACGGTTGCCGAATTCCGTGCGGCCAAGGGGTTGTTGCTCGCCGAGGCGGCGCGGGTGCGACCGGCACCCGAATTGCTGCGCATCGGCACGATGCTCGAAATCCCATCGTTGATGTGGCAGTTGCCCGCGCTGATGAAGGAGGTTGATTTCGTCTCGGTTGGCACCAACGACCTGATGCAGTTCCTCTTCGCCGCCGACCGCTCCGCGCCACAACTGGCCAATCGCTACGACGTGCTGTCGCCGCCGGTGCTCGACCTGATGGCGCAATTGCTGGAACACGGCCAGACCGCGGGTGTGGAGATTTCAATCTGCGGCGAATCGGCCTCACGCCCGCTGGAAGCGATGACGTTTGTTGGATTGGGGATCACCAATCTCTCAATGCCCGCGTCCAGCATTCTGCCGATCAAGGCGTTGCTGGCCGATCTGGATGTGGCGAAATTTCGCCCCTATCTCGCCGCCCTACGCCGCACATCGGCGGGGGCGGCGAGCCTGCGCGACCCAATTGCAGCCTGGGCGCGCGAGCATGGGCTGAAATTCTGACGACCGAGCCACATCAGGCGAAGTGGAGTGCGACTGCCAGTGCGTAAAGTGAGGCCAGCGCGCCGATGCCGCCGCCGAGGAAGCTCAACATTTTGCTGCGGGTGACGATTGAGACCGAGACCAGCACGATGGCAATCTGCAACGCCCCGGTGGAGCGTTCGTATTGGTGATTGCGGTGATCGGCGTGATCGCGCTCTTCGGTCTCGTGCTTGGCGCGCTCCAGCAATTGCTTGCGGCCCTCGCCGCCTTTGGGATCGTCCAGCAGGCGGTCTGCCTCGGCGCGCAGTTTGAGTGCGCGGGTGTGCGAGGCTTCACTGGCCCCCGGAATGCTATCGATGACATCGGCGGAGGTGATCATCACACCGGCGCGAATATTCTTCGCCTGGAGGAAATTGTAGGTGTCGGACACCGTGATATGACCCGCCAGATAATCACTGGCAGTGTTCTTCTCGCCGACTTCGGCCAATGCCAGGCAGGCCGCCAATGCCGCGATGACCACCGCCATCTGGCGCGGGTGTTTTTCCGGATTGTGCATTGTGTCGTGATTGGGATGATGAGCGTCGTGTACGGCGGTATGCCCGTGCGCAAGTTCATGGGCATGGGCGTGTTCGCCCTCGCCGTGCTCGCCTTCCGCATGAGCATGCTCTACTTGATGGTGAGCATGTTCGAGACCCTCTTGCGCGTGCTCCAACCCGACCGACATCTTGCGTAAATCCCCTCTTGCACGATCGATACAGGATCGATCGATACAGAATTTCAACCGGTAAATCCAGGATATACAAAGCAATCTGAATTTTTTAGGGAAAATGGTGGGCGCGACAGGGATTGAACCTGTGACCACTCGCGTGTGAAGCGAGTGCTCTACCGCTGAGCTACGCGCCCATCATGGGACGCGCGTGATAGGCTGGGCATGGAAGTGAGTCAAGCAGTGGGGCACGCAGAGTGAACAAGTT
Organism: uncultured Rhodospirillales bacterium; assembly: GCA_903891315.1. Lineage (GTDB taxonomy): Bacteria > Pseudomonadota > Alphaproteobacteria > Acetobacterales > Acetobacteraceae > CAIQQQ01. The sequence goes on from CAITEF010000049.1 coordinate 10,426, forward strand.
TTGGATTGGCCTGCCGATGGCTGCCTTGCTCTGCATCGCGGCCGCTGTGGTGCCTGCGAATGCGGCATCGGTCGATCATGAATCATTGGTCTATTCCGGCAGTTTTGCCGGTGTGAAGGTGCTTGCCCTGACGGCTGGGGTGGATTTGCGTGGCGACGGCTACACATTGGAGGTCGATTTTCGCACCACGGGTGCCGTTGATTTCATTTCGCACAGCCAGATCCGCACTGTGGCGGGCGGGCGGTGGCAGAGTGGGCGGGCCATCCCGTCGCAGTATCACAGCGACGGCGTGTTGCGTGGGCGGACGCATCGGGTGGAGATCCTCTATCCTGACGGCCAGCCACATGTTTCGATCTTTGACTCCGAGCCCGATCTGGAACGCGAACCTGTGCCCGCCGACATGCAGCGCGGCACGGTAGACGGGCTGAGTGCGATGGCCAATCTGCTACAGAATGTCGCCAGCCTCGGAGTCTGTGACGGCGACGTTCGGACATATGATGGCCGCTTCCTCGCTCTCATGCAGGCGACCGATGGGGGGCAGGAAATGCTTCCGGCGAAATCCGACAGCCTCTATCACGGCCCGGCGCTGCGCTGCGACATCACCACCACACCGCTGGCAGGTTTTCCAAAAGGCAGTGAACCCAGCGACGCCCAGCGCCGCCCGCGGCACAGCTCGGCCTGGTTTGCCCGTGTGCATGAGGGTGGGCCACTGGTGCCAGTGCTGATCGAGATCGAGCTGCGCGTTGTCGGCCACATGACGCTCAAATTGGTCGAAGCGCCAGGTTAAGAGAGTGATGATTTTGCGTTGAAACGTGTCCGCCTCAGCGCTTCGCTTGCAATTGACGGGGTGATATTGGCTCAAGCCAAGCTCATCACGACACTAGGTTGCTGATTTTCCTAGTGTCCACGTCATTCTGAAATCCGACGGATTTCAGAATCGGGACACTAGATTGACTCCAACCCGGCCAGCACCCGGAACCCGGCTTCGTCCACCGTCTGAATCCCCAGATCAGTGGCTTTCTTGGCCTTCGATCCGGCGTCGGTGCCGAGCACAACCAGATCGGTTTTCTTCGACACGCTGTCCGTGACCTTCGCCCCCAGCCGCTCGGCCAGCGCCTTGGCCTCCGGGCGGGCGAGGGTGGCGAGGCCGCCGGTGAAGACGATGGTTTTGCCAGCCAGCGGAGAATCCGAGATCGCCTCCGGTTCGGCGGGCAGCACGGTGAGCGGGATGGCGAGAAGTTCGTCCACCCGCTCGCGGTTGCGCCCGACGGCGAAGAAATCGGCAAGTTCGGTGGCAATCGCAGGCCCGATGCGCAGAATGTTGCCCAGCGCCTCGCGCGCCTCGGAGCCGATCTGCACGGCGAGTTCCATCTGCGCGCGCCAGTTTTCCACCGAGCCGTAATGGCGGGCGAGCAGCTTGGCGTTGGCCTCGCCGATGCGGCGGATGCCGAGCGCGTAGATGAAGCGGTCGAGTGCGATGGTCCGGCGCTGGTTGATCGCCTGGATCAGGTTGCGGGCAGAAAGTTCGCCCCAGCCTTCACGCCCGATGATCTGCTCGGCCCGCAGGCGGAAAATGTCGGCAGGCGTGGCGATGAGTTTGTCGGCGAAGAACTCGCGCACCGTCTTCTCGCCGAGACCCTCGATGTCGAAGGCACCGCGCGAGGCGAAATGGATCAGATGCTCTTCGGCCTGGGCGGGGCAGATCAGTCCGCCGGTGCAGCGGCGCACCACTTCGCCCGCCGGGCGATGCGCGGGGGAGCCGCAGGCGGGGCAGGTTTCGGGGGGCACGAACGCCGTGCTTCCCTGCGCGTGATCGCCGATGCGGGCGACGATCTGTGGGATGACGTCGCCAGCGCGTTGCAGCTCGACCACGTCGCCTTCGCGGACATCGAGCCGGGCGATTTCGTCCTCGTTGTGCAATGTGGCGTTGGAGACCAGCACGCCGCCGACGCCGACCGGGGTGAGGCGGGCGACTGGGGTGAGGGCGCCGGTGCGGCCGACCTGGATGTCGATCTTCTCAAGCTTGGTGGTCGCGCGTTCGGCCGGGAATTTCCAGGCAATCGCCCAGCGCGGCGCGCGGCCGACGAAGCCGAGGCGGGTTTGCAGGTCGAGCGCGTCGATCTTGTAGACGACGCCATCAATGTCATAGGCGAGGCCCGCGCGCGCGGCACCGACGCGGTCCTGGAAGGCGATGGCGTCGGCGGTGGTGGCGAGCGTGGTGGAGAGGTCGTTGACCTCGAATCCCCAGTCACGCAGCCGTTCGAGATAGCCGAAATGCGTGGTCGCCACCGCCTCGCTGCTCTCGCCCATCGCATAAGCGAACATCCGCAGCGGGCGTGACGCGGTGATCGTGGAATCAAGTTGGCGCAGCGATCCGGCGGCGGCGTTGCGCGGATTGGCGAAGATCTTGGCTCCTGCGGCTTCTTGGGCGGCGTTCAGCGCAAGGAAATCCGCCTTGGCCATGAACACTTCGCCGCGGATCTCGATGCGGGCGGGGGCGGGGCCGTGGAGTTTGCCGGGGATTGAGGCGATGACGCGGATATTCGCCGTCACATCCTCGCCCTCGCTGCCATCCCCGCGCGTGGCGGCGAAGGCGAGGTCGCCATTGATATAGGTGAGCGAGATCGACAGGCCGTCGATTTTCGGCTCACCCACGAAGGCAAACTCATGGGTGACGCCGAGGAAGCGCTGGGCGCGCTCGACAAACCCGGAAAAATCCTCGGGGCCGAAGGCGTTGTCGAGCGAAAGCATCGGCACGGCGTGGCGGATCTTGGCGAAGCCGCTGGAGGGGGCGGCACCGACGCGGCGCGAGGGCGAGTCGGCGCGGATCAGGTCCGGGAATGCGGCCTCGATGGCGCGGTTGCGGCGGATCAGGGCGTCGTATTCGGCGTCCGAGACGAGGGGGGCATCCTGCTCGTGATAGGCGCGATCATAGTCCGCGATCAGGGCCGCGAGCCGGGCGAGTTCGGCTTCGGCTTCGTTGGGCGTGGTTGGCCCGGCATTGCTCATACGATCCCCCTCAGAGCGGGATGATTGGGGGCGGGATCACCACCACCCCGTCATTTCAAGCGCAGCGCAGCGCAGCAATCCACCGCGATGCAGCCAGTGGCGCGATGGATTGCTGCGCTCCGCTTGCAATGACGGATTGGTGGGACGGAGTTTCAACCCAAACCCATCATAATCATGCGGCTCCCATCAGGCTGGCGGCGGCGGCGCGGGCGGCGTCGGTGATCACTTCGCCGGCCAGCATGCGGGCGATTTCTTCCTGACGCTCCTGGCCGAGCAGAACGTCGACGCGAGTCTCGGCGTGGCCCGCATGCGCCAGTTTCGCCACCCGCCAATGCGTGGCCCCACGGGCAGCGACCTGGGGCGAGTGGGTGACGAGGAGGACTTGCACGCGTTCGGCGACGCGCGAGAGACGATCACCCACAGCGGCGGCGGTGGCCCCGCCAATGCCGCTATCGACTTCGTCGAACACCAAAGTCGGCACCGGCGAGCCACCGGCGAGGACAACTTTCAGCGCCAGCAACAGGCGGGAGAGTTCGCCGCCGGATGCGATCTTGCCGAGCGGGCCGGGAGTTTGGCCGGGGTTGGTGGCGATCAGGAAGCGCACATTGTCGGCTCCGGTGCCCGACCACGCGCTCTCGGCCACCAGATCGACGGCGACGACGAAGCGGGCGCGTTCGAGCTTGAGCGGTGGCAATTCGACAGCAATCGTGGATTCAAGCCGATGCGCGGCCTCCGCACGGGCGGCGGAGAGGGCGCGGGAGGATTGGACATACATCCCGCGTGCCGCTTCGGTCGCCTGGATCAGGGCGGCAACATGGGCGGTGCCGGTCTCCAGCGTGGCGAGGCGCTCGCGGAAATTGGTGAGCAGGGCAGGCAGATCCTGCACCAGAACGTTGTACTTGCGGGCGGCGGCGCGCAGAGCGAATAGCCTTTCTTCAGCCTGTTCGAGCAAACGCGGATCGGCCTCGATATCGGACGCCAAGCGTTCGAGCAGGGTCTCGGCCTCCGACAACGCCTCTTCCGCCCGTTCAAGTGCGGCCAAGGCCGGGGCGGCCTCGCTGGTTTCGGCATTGCCGAGACGCTGCAAAGCGCGTGAGGCGGAGCGCAAGGCGGCGGCGGGTCCGGCGCTGCGGCGGTCGCGCGGGGTGAGTTCGGCAAGCGCTGCCGCCACCGCCTCGGCGCGGCGCTCGCCCTGTTGCAGCCGCTGGCGTTGGGTGGCGAGCGCGTCTTCCTCGCCGGGTTGTGGCGCGAGCGTGGTGAGTTCGTCGGTGGCGTGACGCAGCCAGTCCTCATCGCGGCGGGCTGCGACGATAGCCTCTTCCGCCTCGCGCAAAGCGGTCTGCGTCTCCCGCCACGCCTTGAAATCGGCGGCAACGCGCATGCGCAAAGCCGGGTCAACCCCGGTGGCATCCAGAAGTGCCAGATGTCCCGCCGGATCGGCCAGACCCATCTGGTCGCCCTGGCCCTGGACCTCGACCAGCAACGCGCCGAGTCGCTTGAGAAGTGCGGCCCCCACCGGTTGATCATTGACGAACGCGCGCGAGCGACCGTCGCGGCTGACGATCCGGCGCAGCACGATCTCGCCCTCGGCGTCGATGCCCTGTTCGGACAGCAGCGCGAAGGCGGGATGATCCAAGGCGGGATGGAAGACGGCGGCCACACTGGCCTGCTCGGCCCCGCTGCGCACCAGCCCCTGTTCGGAGCGGGCACCCAAAGCGAGACCCAACGAGTCCAGCAGGATCGACTTGCCCGCGCCGGTCTCACCGGTCAGCACCGTCAGTCCTGCGTCAAGGACAAGATCCAGACGTTCGATCAGCACCACATCGCGGATCGACAGGGCTGCGAGCACGGGGCGTTCAGAAGATCGACAGGTTGCGGCTGAACCAGCCCGGCTTCTCTTCCGGCTTGCCTGCGGTCGGCTCCTGGCCGGTCGTGGTGATCTGGCCAGCGGCGACCAACTGATCGTAGCTGTCCTTATACCAGGAACTGCCTGGATAATTGTGGCCGAGCACGGCGGCGGTCTTGCGGGCTTCGTCTGGCAGGCCGAGCAGCAGATAAAGCTCTGTCAGGCGCTGCAGCGCCTCGGGGACGTGGTTGGTGGTCTGGAAATCGTCCACCACGCGCTGGAAGCGGCCGATGGCGGCGGTGTAGAGATGCTGCTTTTCGTAATAGCGGCCGATCTCCATCTCCTTGCCAGCAAGATGGTCGCGCGCCAGATCGATCTTCAGCTTGGCGTCGCGGGCATAGGGGCTGTCGGGGAAGCGATTGACCACGTCCTGCAGCGCACCCATCGCGTCCTGCGTGTTTTTCTGGTCGCGGGCGATATCGGCGATCTGCTCGTAGTAGCACAGCGCGCGCAGGTAATAGACATAGGCGATGTCGCGATAGACCGGATGCAGCTGGATGAAGCGGTCGAGCACGGCGATGGAGTCCGTATACTCGTTGCGCATGTAATACGCGTAACCCTGCATGAGCTGGGCGTTCGTCGTGTAGGACGAATACGGGTAGGTCTGCTCCAGATCGCGGAACGTCTTGTTCGCGCCGTCATAGTCTCTGGCGTTCATCCGATCGATGCCGCTGGAATACAACGTCTCGACCGGGATGGTCGCCGGATCGATCGGCTTTTCGGGGCCGTCGAAGATCGAGCAGCCGGCCAAGGAGGACAGGATCACAAGCGGGGCTGCGTAGCGGATGAGAAGCACGTCGATCACCAAGCGCTGGAATGAGCCGCGTCTATAGCACAGCGCGGCGTGAGGCGAAGGGGGCGGAGCGCGCATTCTCAAACCGAGCAATAGCGCTCCTTGATTTCCTCGTCGGCCAGGAGATCGGAGGCCTTGGCCTGATAGACGATTTCGCCCTGGTCCATGATATAGGCGCGGTCGGCAATGCCTAGAGCAAGCTCGACATTTTGCTCGACGAGCAGGATCGTGGTGCCCTGATCGCGCAGGCGCGAGAACAGCACGAACATCTCATCGACCAGCACCGGCATGATGCCCTCCGACGGCTCATCAAGCATCAAAAGCTTCGGCCGCGAGACCAAGGCGCGGGCGATGGCCAGCATCTGCTGCTCACCGCCGGACATCGTGATGGCATCCTGGTCGAGTCGCTCGGCAAGACGAGGGAAGGTTTGTGCCACCTCGGTGATCACATCGGCTTCGCTTGCTTTGTGATGGGCGGCGAGCAGGCCCAGGCGGAGATTGTCGCGCACCGACAGGCCGGGGACGATGCGGCGTTCTTCCGGCACATAGCCCAAGCCAAGCCCGTTGCGCTTGTGGGTGGGAAGTTTCAGCACGTCCTGCCCGTCGAACATCACCCGGCCCTCGGCGCGGCCTGTCAGACCCATGATGGCGCGCAAGGTGGTGGTCTTGCCCGCGCCGTTGCGGCCGATCAGGCAGACCAGTTCGCCCTTTTTCACTTCCAGATCGATGCCCTGGAGGATGTGGCTGCGGCCATACCATGCCTGAAGCTGTTCAACCTTCAGCATCGCTCAATGCTCCCGCTGGCCGAGATAGACCCGCTTGACGGTCTCGTTGCGGCGGATTTCGTCCGGCGTGCCCTCGGCGAGGAGTTCGCCGTGATGCAGCACCAGCAGGCGGTCGGAGATGCCCATCACCAGCTTCATCTTGTGCTCAACGAGGATGACGGTGCGCTGGGAGGCGAGTTTGAGGATGAGATCCATCATGGATTTGGTCTCTTCCGGCGACATGCCGGCGGTCGGCTCGTCGAGCAGCAGCAGACGCGGATCGGCGGCGAGCGCCATCGCGATCTCCAGCGCGCGCTGCTCGCCATGCGCCATGGTGCCAGCGGCGCGATTGCGGCGCTCGGTCAGGCCGACGACTTCGAGCAGCGCATCGGCCTTGTCGGCAAGTTCGGGTAGGGAGTTGCGGGATTTCCAGATCTGGTAGCGCGAGACCAGGGCCTGCAACGCGATGCGGACATTTTCATGCACCGAGAGCTGCGGGAAGACGGTGGTGATCTGGAAGGATTTGGTGATCCCGAGCCGAGCGAATTCGTGCTGCGGCGTGCCGGTGATGTCACGGCCTTCGAAAATGATGCGGCCCTCGGAGGGCTCGAACGCGCCGGAGAGCAGATTGAAGAATGTGCTCTTGCCCGCGCCATTGGGGCCGATGATCGAGGTCAGCCGCCCCTTCTGGAAATCGGCGGTGATGCCCGAGAGAGCGCGGAACTTGCCGAAGCTGCGGCCAACACCTTGGGCTGAGAGAATGATGTCGCTCATCGGCCGCGCCCCAGCAGAATGGTGCCCCAGATGCCGCGCGGGAAGAACAACACGCAGGCGACGAAGGCTGCTCCCACGAAAATCTGCCAATGCACGGTCCAGAGCGAGACCAGGTTCTCCAACAACAGGAACACGCCCGCGCCGACAAAGGGGCCGAAGAACGTACCCATGCCGCCGAGGAGCGACATCATCACGACGAGGCCGGAGTTGGCGATGGCGAGCGTCTCGAGGGGCACGATGGAGAGATGCAGCGCTTGCAGCGCGCCCGCCAATCCGCAGAACCCGCCGGAGAGAATGAAGGCGAGATAGCGCGTCGCCCGCACGTCGTAGCCGCATGCGCGGGCGCGGGCTTCGTTCTCGCGCACCGCTTCCATCGCGGCCCCGAATGGGGAGGCGAGAATGCGGGAGAGCACGAACAGCGCGATGGCAACGAAGAAGGCCACCACGTAATAGCGTGTCAGCGGATCGACGAAATTCAGCGTGGTGATGCCGAGATCGATCTTGGTCAGCGTCACATCGCGCAGCCCGTTCTCGCCGCCGGTGAGTGAGACCCATTGATCGGAGATGAAATAGACGCATTGGGCGAGCGCCATCGTCACCATCGCGAAATAGATGCCGCGGGTACGGATGGCAAACGCCCCGATGATGGCGGCGAGCGCCATGCCGATCACAACCGCGCAGACGATGCCCATCCACCACGGCAGTCCGAGCCGGATCATCGCCAACCCGCAGGCATAGGCTCCGCCGCCGAACAAAGCGGCGTGGCCGAAGCTGAGCAGGCCGAGTGTGCCGAACAGCATGTTGAAGCCAAGCGCATAGAGCCCGTAGATCAAGATGTTCACCGCAATCGCCTTGAACGGCATCAGCAGCGGGAAGATCAGCAGGAAGGCGACAGCGAGGATCACGCGATGCTGTTTGCAGCGCGCGACGAAATCGGGGTTCAGCATCAGCTCATCAACCCCGCACGTCCGAAGAAGCCTTGCGGGCGGATCAGCAGCACAATCGCCATCAGCGCGAAGATGGCGACCTGCGCCATTTCGGGGGCAAACAGCGAGGTCATCGCCACCACCACGCCGACCAGCAGCCCGGCCACCACGGCACCCACCAGCGAGCCCATGCCGCCGACCACGGTGACGACGAAGCTCTCGGCCAGGATCGAGGCTCCCATTTCAGGGCTGGCCCCTTGCAGCGGGGCAGCAAGAAGTCCGGCAAGGGCGGCAAGCCCGGTGCCGATGCCGAACACCACCAGCCAGACGCGGGCGACGTCGATGCCGAGAATCCGCACGATTTGCGGATCACGCGCGCCGGCGCGGATGATCAGACCGTAGGGGGTGCGTTCGAGGAACAGCCAGAGCGCTGCGATCACCAGGATGGCGACGCCGATCACGAAAAGCCGGTAGGTCGGGAAATAGCCGATCATGATGTCGGATGCCCCCTGCAGCGCGTCGGGCGTGTCGAAGGGCAGGCCCTGGGTGCCGAAGAAGATGCGCACGGTCTCGACCATGATGTAGGACAGGCCGAAGGTGAGCAGCAGCGGGTAGTCAATCCCGCGCCCGTAGAGATGGCGGATCAGGAAGCGCTCGGAGAGCATGCCGATGCCGCCGATCAGCAAAGGGGCGAAGAGCAGGCAGAACCAGAAATTCACCCCAAAGCCGAGCAGCAAGATCCCGGCATAGGCCCCCAGCATGTAGAACGCGCCATGGGCGAAATTCACCACGGTCAGCATGCCGAACAGCAGCGACATGCCGAGTGCGAGCAGCACATAAATCGCCCCGAGTGCCAGGCCGGTGAAAAGCTGCAAGGCGAGCAGGTCGGGGGTGATGCCGTCCAAGGTGAGGTTCCAGTCGGTAATTCGTTCGTGTTGTTGGGTAGCCAATCCGTCATCGAGAGCGAAGCGTCACGATCCAGAAGTCGTAGAGCCGAGCTTGTGGCTCCTGGATCGCTACGTCGCTTCGCTCCTCACGATGACGGTTTGGTCGGGACGAAAACCGGGATTAGACGTGCCCTTCATCCTTGCAGCTCACCAGATTGTCGGCGTTCGCCGCATCCGTGCTGATCACGTTGAACACGTCGTTCGGGTTCGCACCCGCCGCCTTGCTCTCGATGATGAACACCGGCTGCACTGCCTGATGATCGCAGGCGCGGATTTCCTGGGCACCTTTGTAGAAATCGTATTTCAGGCCTTCGAGGGCGGCGATCACCTTGGCGGTGTCGGTGCCACCGGCGCGACGGGCACCTTCGAGCAGGGCGCGGACACCGGCATAGCCAAGTGCGCCGTAATCCGACGGCACGCGGCCTTCGTTCGCCTTGCGGTAGCGATCATTGAACGCCTTGGCGGTCGGCACGGTGCTCTCAATGCCCCAGTAATAAGAGGTGCCGCCGACGACGCCCTCGAACGCCTTCTCACCGGCAGCCTGACGTGCGGTGTAGAGCAGGACGGGGGCGACGATCTTGGTGGTCTTTTTCAGGCCGAAATCGGTGGCCTGCTTGAGCGAGATCTGCTGGTCGCGGCCGAAATTGACCAGCACCAGGATGTCCGGCTTCAGCGATTGGATGCGTGGCAGCAGGGTCGAGAAATCGGTCGCCCCCAGCGGATGACGAAGATCGGCAAGCACCTCGATGCCCATCTTTTCGCCCACCGCCTTGAAGCCCGCGACCATCTCGTGGCCATAGGCGTAGTCGGCCTGCAGGAAGACGACCTTTTTGCCGTATTTGCTGAAGGCGTAGCGGCCGACGGCACCGGCGGTGAGATGTGGGGTCATGCCTTCGTGGAAGGTGGTCTTGGACCAATCCGGCAGGGCGGCAATCTGGTCCGATTGCGAAATGGAGTTGTAAATCACGCCGCGCTGCTTGGCGACGTTGTTCACAGCGAGCTGAACGGCGGCGGAGAGCGAGCCGCAGATGAAGTTCGCACCGTCTTTCTCGATCAGCTCGATGGTGCGCGTCGCCGCTTCGCCCGGATCGAGCTTGTCGTCACGCACCAGCAGCTCGGCCTTGCGGCCGTTGAGGCCGCCGGCTTCGTTGAATTCGGCGATCGCGATCTGGGCGCAGGCGACCTGATCCTTCGCTTCGGTGCCATAGGGGCCGGTGAGCGGGACGGGGAAGCCGATCTTGATGGTGTCGGCACTTTGGGCACGAACGATGCTCGGCATCGCCAGCAGCGACGAGGCGGCGAGCAGGGTGCGGCGGGTAACGGCTGCTTTCTTCGACGTTTCCATGGGTTCGTCCCCTCTTGGTGGGTTTTGGTTATCGTTTGATAGCAAATTTTTGGGCGTGTGCAACCGGGATCAGACAGGAAATTCCGGCGAAGCGCCAGGGAGGGAGGTGTTCCTCGCGAGGCAGCAATCGCTGTGTTCCTCGCATCTACGAGGAAAGTGATGTTTGCGGGTCAAAATTTGGAGATGGGCCCCTGGCACATTGGGGGGGATATTGTGCCAGGGGCCCATTCCGCACGATGCAAGGGAGGGGGGGACCTTTGCACCGCTTCTCTGGGCTCTAGCCTGCTTTGGCGAGCGCGGAACTGATGTCGTCGAGGGCCGCCAGATCGTCGATGGTCGGCGGCGGGTTGGCGTCTTGGCCGTCAGCGAGACGGCGGATCGAGGCGCGCAGGATTTTGCCGGAGCGGGTCTTCGGCAGGCGTGGGACGATCAAGGCCTCCTTGAAGGCTGCGACCGGGCCGAGAACCTCGCGCACACGGCTGACGAGTTCTTTCCTGATCTCCTCATGCGGGCGGTTCACGCCGGATTTCAGTACGACGAAGCCGATCGGCGTCTGGCCCTTGAGGCTGTCGGCGGCCCCGATCACCGCACATTCGGCGACATCCTTGTGGCCGGTGAGGATCTCTTCCATCTGCCCGGTGGAGAGTCGGTGGCCGGCCACGTTGATGATGTCGTCGGTGCGACCCATGATCCACACATCGCCATCCGCATCGATCTGCCCGGCATCGCCGGTGCGATACCAGCCGGGGAAATCGGAGATGTAGGAGCGGCGGTAATTGTCGTCCGAGCCCCAGAGCGTGGGCGCGCAGCCCGGCGGCATCGGCAGGCGGATGGCGAGGTTGCCGCTCTCGCCGCGCGGGAGAATGTTGCCGTTGTCGTCGAGCACCTGGAGGTCATAGCCGGTGCAGGGTCGGCCGCCGCTGCCGGGCTTGGTCTCGAACAGGCCGTAACGGCGGAAATTCGCGGTGATCGCCCAACCGGTCTCGGTCTGCCACCAATGGTCGATGACGGGGCGGTTGAGCTTGTCATGCGCCCAGATCGCCGTCGGCGGATCGCAGCGTTCGCCAGCCAGGAACAGCGTGTCGAAATGCGAGATGTCGTGGCCGTCGAGCATCGTCAGTTCGGGATCGACCTGACGGATGGCGCGCATCGCGGTGGGGGCGGTGAAGAGCGCCTTCACTTTGTATTCCGCAATCATCCGCCAGAATGCCCCGGCATCGGGGGTGCCGACGGGTTTGCCCTCATACATCACCGTGGTGCAGCCGAGCAGAAGCGGGCCGTAGACGATGTAGGAATGACCGACGACCCAACCCACGTCAGACGCGCACCACTCCACGTCGTCTTGCTTGATGCCGTAGATCATCGACATCGTATTGTGCAGCGCCACCGCATAGCCGCCGCAATCGCGCACCACGCCTTTTGGCTTCCCGGTGGTGCCGGAGGTGTAGAGGATATAGAGCGGGTCGGTGGCCTTGACCGGCACGCAGGCTGCAGGCGTGGCGTTGGCCATCTCGCTCAGCAGATCGAAATCCCGGTCTGCGATCAGATCGGCGGCGAGGTTGGGGCGTTGCAGGATGAAGGTGAATTCGGGCTTGTGCGCCGAGAGATGGATCGCCTCGTCCAGCATCGGCTTGTAGGCGACGACGCGGCCCGGCTCGATGCCGCAACTGGCAGAAATCACCGCGCGCGGCCGGGCGTCTTCGATGCGTTTGGCGAGTTCGGGGGCGGCGAAACCGCCGAACACGACGGAATGGATCGCGCCGATCCGCGCACAAGCGAGCATCGCCATCGCGGCTTCGGGGACCATCGGCATGTAGATGACCACGCGATCACCTTTGCCGATCCCGCGTGCGGCGAGGGCTCCGGCCATGCGGGCGGTGGAGTCGGTGAGTTCGTTGTAGGTGAATTGCTGTTTGGAGTTGGTGACCGGGCTGTCCCAGATCAGTGCGGTTTTGTCGCCGCGGCCTTCAGCGACGTGGCGGTCGAGCGCATTGTGGCAGATCGAAATCTCGCCGCCCGCGAACCATTGGCCGAATGCGCCAAGGCTGGGATCGAAAGCGCGATCCCATTTCTTCGACCATTCAAGAGCTTCCGCCGCCTGTTCCCACCAGGCATGCGGATGCTGCTGCCAATCGGCATAGGCCTCTGCGTAAGTCTGGGACATGGCGGCGTCCTCCAATCAAATTCGTCATTGCGAGCCAAGCGAAGCAACCCAGGGGGCGAAGAACGAGCGTGTGGCTCCTGTGTTGCTTCGTCGCCTTCGGCTCCTCGCAATGACGACAGAGTTTGTTAACGTTGCGGCATCGCTTCCGGCACGACTGTCTTGACGATGGAAGCATCCAGCGCCTCGAAGCCCGCGAGATCGATGGTCTCGTAGAGTTCGGCGCGGGTCTGCATCCGGTCGACCATGTTGTGCGTGCCGCCGTCACGGGCGATGGCGGCGTAGAGTTCAGCCTGCGCCTTGTTGGCAACGCGCAGCGAGGTCACTGGCCAGATCACCATCTTGTAGCCCATGCTCTCGAACTCATCGGCGGTGTAGAACGGGGTGCGGCCGAACTCGGTCATGTTGGCGAGCAGCGGGATATGGCCGAGCCCCGCTTCCTTCATTCGGCGGGCGAATTCGCGGAACATCGTCTCGGTGTTGAGCGCTTCCGGGAAGATCGCATCCGCCCCAGCCTCGACATAGAGCTTGGCGCGGGCCATCGCACCGTCGATGCCTTCGGAGGCGGCGGCGTCGGTGCGGGCGATGATGTAGAGATGACGGCGCGCCTTGCGGCAGGCGGCGACCTTGGCCGCCATGTCATGCGCGTCGGCGATCTTCTTGTCGTTGAGATGGCCGCATTTCTTCGGCAGCAACTGGTCTTCCAGATGCACCGCAGCCGCACCCGCATCCTCGAAGGAGCGGATCATATGCATGCAGTTCAGCGCCTCGCCATAGCCGGTGTCGCCATCGACCAGCAGCGGCAGGCCGGAGGCGCGGGCAATCTGGCGGACAAAGAAGCACACCTCATCGACGGTGATGATCCCCAGATCGGGAATCCCCATCGAGGCGGTCATCGCAGCGCCCGAGAGATACAGCGCCTCGAAACCCGCGCGGCGCGCCTGGATCGAGGCCTGGCCATTATGCGCACCCGGCATTTTCAGGATGCCTGGGCGGGCCAGCAGCTCGCGGAAGCGCTGGCCGGCGGGCATGTTCGAGAGAGTTTCGCCAACGAGATAGGTCATGTCCGCTCCTCAGCGCTGTGACAGCGGGATGAAAGTCAGGTCGTCCGGGCCGATATAGTTCGCGGTCGGACGGATGATCTTGCCGTCCTGGCGCTGCTCGATCACATGCGCCGCCCAGCCCGAGGTGCGCGAGATCACGAAGATCGGCGTGAACATCGCAGTCGGCACGCCCATCTGCTTGTAGGAGACGGCTGAGAACCAATCGAGATTGGCGAACATCTTCTTCAGCTCCCACATCGTCGCCTCAATGCTGTCGGCAATGTTGTAGAGATTGAGATCGCCGTTCTCTTCCGAGAGCTGCTTGGCCACCCGCTTGATGACCACGTTGCGCGGGTCGCTGATCGTGTAGACCGGGTGGCCGAAGCCGATGACGACCTCTTTGCGCTCGATGCGCGCCCGGATATCGGCCTCGGCCTCATCGGGCGTGGCGTAACGCTGCTGGATTTCGAGGGCGACCTCATTGGCGCCACCATGCTTCGGCCCACGCAGGGCGCCGATGCCCGCGGTGATCGCCGAATACATGTCCGACCCGGTGCCCGCGACAACGCGGCAGGTGAAGGTGGAGGCGTTGAATTCGTGTTCGGCGTAGAGGATCAGCGAGGTGTGCATCGCGCGCACCCAGCTCGCCGACGGTGCCTTGCCGTGCAGCAGATGCAGGAAATGGCCACCAATCGTCTCGTCGTCGGTCTCGACGTCGATCCGTTTGCCGTTGAAGGCGAAGTGATACCAGTAGAGCAGCATCGAGCCGAACGAGGCCATCAGGCGGTCGGCGATGTCGCGCGCGCCGGGATGGTTGTGGTCATGCGCTTCCGGGAGCGTGCAGCCGAGGGCCGAGGCGGCGGTACGCATCACGTCCATCGGGTGGCTGGAGGCGGGGAGGGCTTCGAGAACCGTCTTGACCGCATTCGGGATGCCGCGCAGCGCCTTCAGCTTGGTCTTGTAGGCGCGCAGTTCGGCGGCGTTGGGCAAGCGCTCATGCACCAGCAGGTGGGCGATTTCCTCGAACTCGGCATGTTCGGCGAATTCGAGAATGTCATAGCCGCGATAATGCAGATCATTGCCGGTGCGGCCCACGGTGCACAGCGCGGTGTTGCCCGCGACGACGCCGGACAGGGCCACGGACTTCTTCGGCCTTGGGCCAGTTGGTGCAGCAGTTTCGCTCATTGGATCAATCCCCCAGGAACTCATTCGTCGTCTCGGTTCGTAGGGCGGAAGCGCGTCGCGCCTCCGCCGTCGTCGTCGGGATCAAAAGGCGGAGGCGCTGCGCGCTTCCGCCCTACGAGTTAAAACAGCCCAGGCTTGCCGATCTCCAGCGTGCCAGCGGGCACCGCCACGTTCAGACCGATCAATTCTGCTGCAGTCAGCGTTGGCAGACGTTGCGCCACGTCAAGGAAGCGCTCGATCTCGGCCGGGGCCAGGATGCCCTCGGTGAGGATGCGGAACTTGCGGATATAATCCGCCCGCTTCCACGGCGTGGCCCCGAGCGTGTGGGCGTTGGCAACCGCCATCTCGTCGGCGATCACGGTGCCGTCGTTCATCGTGATGATGATCTTGCCGCCGAACGCCTTCACGTTCGGATCGATCGAGTGATATCGCGCCGTCCAGTTCTTGTCCTCGACGGTGCTGATCTTGTTCCACAGCCGCACCGTGTCCGGACGCTGGGCGCGCTCCGGGGCGTAGGAGCGGACATGGTGCCACTCGCCGTCCTGAAGTGCTACGGCGACGATATACATGATCGAGTGATCCAGCGTCTCACGCGAGGCGGTGGGGTCGAATTTCTGCGGATCGTTCGAGCCGGTGCCGATCACGTAATGGGTGTGATGTGAGGTCTCAATCAGGATCGACTTCACGTCGTCCCAGTTCTTGACCTTCGAACGCATGCGGAAGCTGAGATCGATCAGTGCCTGGCTCTGATACTCGGCCGAATGTTCCTTGGTGAACGTGTCCATGATCGCGCGCTTGCTCTCGCCGGGGGCGGGCATCGGCACTTTGTAATGGGCGTTCTTGCCGTCGAGCATCCAGGCGATGACGGAGTCTTCGCCCTCATAGATCGGCGACGGTGCACCCTCGCCGCGCATCGAGCGGTCAACGGCCTCGATGGCGAGCTTGCCCGCATGGCTCGGCGCATAGGCCTTCCACGAGGAGATTTCGCCCTTGCGGCTCTGACGAGTGGCGGTGGTCACATGCAGTGCCTGCTGCACCGACTGGTAGATCGTCTCGGTGGGAAGGCCGAGCAGCGTGCCGATGCCGGCGGCCGCCGACGGCCCGAGATGGGCGACATGGTCGATCTTGTGGGCGTGCAGGCTAATCGCCTTCACCAGGTTCACCTGGATTTCGTAGCCGGTGGCGAGGCCCCGGATCAGTTCCGCACCGGTCTTGCCGGTCTGCTGGGCGACGGCGAGGATCGGCGGAATGTTGTCGCCGGGGTGCGAGTATTCGGCGGCCAGGAAGGTGTCGTGATAATCGAGTTCACGCACCGCTGTGCCATTCGCCCAAGCCGCCCATTCGGCATGCACGCGCACGCTCGGATCGGCACCGAACACCGTCGCACCACCAGCGCGCGGATGGGCAAGCGCCATCGCGCGGGCCGAGACCACCGGGTGACGGTTCACCGATGCAATGGCGACCGAGGCGTTGTCGATGACGCGGTTGATGATCATGTCCTCGACATCAGCGTCGAGTGCCACCGGGTCGGCAGCAACGGCTGCGATCTTCCAGGCGAGTTGATCTTCCCGCTTCAAGCGGTCGCTTTCCGGATGAACTTTGACGTCGTGCAAGATCATGACTGGCCCCCAAAAGCTTGTTCGGTTGATTTGTTGAGCGTGTATTGCGCCGAAGCGTGCCTCACGTCCAATCCGATTGACAATGCCCGGTGATAGGAAAATCGTATCACCATGGACCGCAACCTGATCAAACGTTTCACCCATTTCCTCGCCGTGGTCGAAGAAGGCCATTTTGGCCGCGCCGCCGCGCGACTCGGGATGTCGCAACCTCCGCTGACCGCACAGATCCAGATGCTGGAGCGGGCGCTGGGGGTAAAGCTCCTTGAACGCACGCGGCAAGGCGCGCGGCCGACCTGGGAGGGCGAGGTGCTGCTGCCCGCCGTGCGCCGTCTCGAAGAGAGTGCGCTCGCGGTGGAGGCGTTGGCGCGCGAGGTGAAACTGGGGCGGCGTGAGCTGGTCAATATCGGCTGCATCACCTCGGCGATGCTCAAGACGCTGCCGCCGGTGATCCGCGCCTATCGCAAGCAGCGCCCGGAGACGGTGATCGCGGTGCGCGAGCTTGACACCTCTGACGCCATCGAGGCGTTGCGACGTGGCGAGATCGACATCGCGTTTGCCCGGCTGGAGCGGGATCGTTTCCCTATTCGTATCGCCCCCCTCGCCACCGACCGCTTGGTTGTGGCGCTGCCCGATTCCGACCCTCTGGCTGCCGAGGACCAGATCGATATTGCAGCCTTGCAGGACCGTCCGCTGGTGATGCTGCCGCGCGCCATCAGCCCAGCCTATTTCGACGGCATGGTTGCCGCGTGCCGCGTGGCTGGCTTCGCCCCGGTGCCGGCCCGTGAGGTCAACTCGGCGATGGCGCAATTGGCGTTGGTGGCGTCCGGGCTCGGCGTGGCGCTGGTCTCGTCCGGCATGGCGATGCTGGCGCCACCCGGTGTGGCGTTTCGCCCATTGCTGCAACGGGTTGAGGCGGTGGGTGTGGCGGTGGCATGGAACAGCGAGCGGGAGAACCCGATCTGCCGGGAGATCGTGCAGATCGCGCGGGATATCGCAGTTGAACAAGGGTAAGCGTGCATACCAGCGCGGATAAATGATAGCGTAATCACAACTTAACGCCGCGAAAATCCCGGCGGTTCCCTGTCTTTTCCAAGAAAAATTATTGTTTGGCCTGTGGTGCGGCGATGACGAATGTGTTACCGGGGCCGCCCGGTCAGCTGACGACCGACAAAAAGAGTTCCCCAGGGAGATCACGTCATGCGCACTGCTTGCCGCACCATGATGGCGCTTGTCGCCACCACGTTCCTTACCGCTCCGGCCTTCGCTGCCGACCCGATC
The DNA here is from genome assembly GCA_903891315.1 of uncultured Rhodospirillales bacterium. GTDB lineage: Bacteria > Pseudomonadota > Alphaproteobacteria > Acetobacterales > Acetobacteraceae > CAIQQQ01. Next base: position 28,176 of record CAITEF010000049.1, read on the forward strand.
AAGTTGGGTCTGTCCGGCCCGTTCACCGGCGGCTCCGCCTCGATGGGCGTGTCGATGCGCGACGGCGTCCGCCTCGCGGTCGAAGAGATCAACGCCAAAGGCGGCGTGCTCGGCCGTCCGATCCAGCTCGTCGAGCGCGACGATGAAGCGAAGAACGACGTCGGCGTTCAGGTGGCGCAGGAGCTGATCAACAAGGAACAGGTTGTGGCCACGATGGGCTACATCAACACCGGTGTCGCTCTGGCTTCGCAGCGCTTCTATCAGGAAGCCGAAATTCCGGTGATCAACAACGTCGCCACTGGCACGGCGATCACCCAGCAGTTCAAGCCCGACAACTACATCTTCCGCATGTCGGCCAATGACGTGATCCAGTCTGGCATGATCGTCGAGGAAGCGATCACCAAGCGCGGCTTCAAGCGCCCGGCGATCCTGGCCGACAGCACCACTTACGGCCAGCTTGGTCGCGAAGACCTTGAGCGCGCGCTCGCCGCGAAAGGGATCAAGCCGGTCGCCGAAGAGAAGTTCAACATCGGCGACACCGACATGACGTCGCAGTTGCTGCGCGCCAAGGCCAACGACGCTGACGTGATCCTG